>NZ_JBHVHQ010000001.1:0-90616 GCF_042800135.1 Streptomyces sp. NPDC057654
GTGGCGTTCCTTGGCCGCCAGCGCGGCGATCGCCTCGGCGGTGTTGGACCGGGCGGTGATCCCCTGCGGGGGAATGGCGCCGCCCAGGGCCAGCTGCTCCCGCAGGTCGCGGGCCGCCAGGGTGATGGCCCAGGACCAGGAGCGGGTGCCCATCGAGCCGCCGGCGATCATCGCCGGCCCGAAGTCGCTGTCGCCGATCCTCATATGGATGCGTTCCGGCGCGACTTCCAGCGCGTCCGCGGCGATCAGGGTCAGCGCGGTCCGGGCCCCGGTCCCGATGTCGGCGGCGGTGATCCGTACGGTGAAGGTGCCGTCCGCCTCCGCCGTCACGGCGGCCGTGGACGGGGCGGCCCCGACGAAGAACGAGGCCGCTGCCGTGCCCGTTCCGATCAGCCAGCGTCCGTCGCGGCGCACGCCGGGGCGCGGGTCGCGGTCCGCCCAGCCGAACCTGCGGGCACCCTCGCGGAAGCACTCGGGCAGCCGGCGGGTGGCGAAGGGCAGTCCGGAGACGGGCCCCACGGCAGGCTCGTTGCGCACCCGCAACTCGATCGGGTCGATGCCGCACTTCTCGGCGAGCTCGTCGAAGGCCGACTCCAGCGCGAAGGAGCCCGGCGCCTCGCCCGGCGCGCGCATCCAGCTCGGCGTGGGCACGTCGAGCCGTACGAGGCGGTGTGCGGTGCGGTGCGCCTCGGCGTCGTACATCACACGCGACACGTCGGCGCTGCGCTCGACGAACTCGCGGAACGTCGAGGTGACGGAGAACGACTGGTGGTCGAGGGCGCGCAGCCGGCCGTCCGCGTCGGCGCCGAGCCGGACGCGCTGCTCGGTCGGGGTGCGGTAGCCGACGAGCGAGAACATCTGGCGGCGGGTCAGCACGACGCGGACCGGGCGGTGCAGCACGGTCGCCGCCATCGCGGCGACCACCTGGTGCGGGCGGACCGACTTGGACCCGAAGCCGCCGCCGACGTGCTCGGACCGTACGCGCACCGACTCCGCGTCGAGGGAGAAGAGGCTCGCGAGTTCCTGGGCCACGAACATGCTGCCCTGGTTGGAGTCGACGACTTCGAGCCGTCCGCTGTCCCAGCGCGCCGTCGCCGCGTGCGGCTCCATCGGGTTGTGGTGCTCCTCGGGCGTGGTGTACCGCTCGTCCACCACGGCCGCGGACGCCGCCAGTTGGGCTTCGAAGTCCCCCTTCTCCGTGTCCGACGGCGGGCCCTGGGAGGAGTCCGGCGTGTACAGGCCGGGGTGCTCCGCCGAGAAGACGACGTCGTGCGGCTCCTCCTCGTACCGGACGGTCAGCGTCTCCGCGGCCTCCCGCGCCTGCTCGGAGGTCTCGGCGACGACGAGCGCCACCGGCCAGCCGAGGTGCGGCACCCGGTCGTGCTGGAAGACCTGGAGGATCGGGTCGGCCGGCCCCAGGACCGTCATGTACTCCGATTCGACGCGGGGGGCGTTGCCGTGGTGCAGCACGGCGAGGACGCCGGGCATCGCGAGTACGGGCTCCGCTTCCACGGCGCTGACGCGTCCGCGGGCGACGGTGGACAGCACCAGCCAGCCGTGGGCGAGTTCGGCGAACGGGATCTCCCCGGCGTAACGGGCCGCTCCGGTGACCTTCTCCCGGCCCTCCACCCGGGTGCGCGCGGTGCCGACGGCCCCGGTGACCGCCGCGGTTCCGGTCGTCACCGTCATCGGGCGGCCTCCTGGGTGAGTTCGGTCAGTACGGCGACGACGAGGTTGCGCATCAGCGTCACCTTGTATCCGTTGTGGGGCAGCGGTTCGGCCGCGGCCAGTTCGGCGTCCGCGGCGGCGGCGAACGCGGCGGCCGTCGCCGGTCCCCCGGTCAGCGCCTGTTCGGCCGTACGGGCGCGCCACGGCCGGGAGGCGACCGCCCCGAAGGCGAGGCGGATTTCGCGTACGGTCCCGTCCTCGACGTCGAGGGCGGCGGCGATCGAGCCGATGGCGAAGGCGTACGACGCGCGCTCGCGGACCTTGCGGTAGCGGGAGCGGGCGGCGACGGGGGCCGGCGGCAGGGTGACGCCGGTGATCAGCGCGCCGGGCGGCAGCGCGGTCTCCAGGTGCGGGGTGTCGCCCACGGGCAGGTAGAACTCCGAGAGCGGCAGCTCCCCCGGCCCGTCGGCCGTTTCGTACGAGACGGAGGCGTCGAAGGCGGCGAGCGCCACGCCCATGTCCGAGGGATGGGTGGCCACGCAGTGCGCGGAGGCCCCGAGGATGGCGTGGTTGTGGTGCTCGCCCTCGATGGCGGGGCAGCCGCTGCCGGGCTCACGCTTGTTGCACGGCTGGGCCGTGTCGGCGAAGTAGGCGCAGCGGGTGCGCTGGAGCAGATTCCCGCCGACGGTGGCCATGTTGCGCAGCTGGCCGGAGGCGCCCGCGAGGACGGCCTGCGCCAGCGCGGGGTACCTGCGGCGCACTTCGGGGTCGGCGGCGAGTTCGCTGTTGGTGACGGTCGCGCCGATGCGCAGCCCGCCGTCCGGGGTGGACTCGATGCGGCCGAGGGGGAGTTCGCGTACGTCGATGAGGCGCGCGGGCCGCTCGACGCCGGTCTTCATGAGGTCGACGAGGTTGGTGCCGCCGCCGAGGAAGCGCGCCTCGGGGTCGGCGTCGAGCAGCGCGACCGCGCCGGAGACGTCGAACACCCGCTGATAGCCGAATTCCCTCATGCCGCCGCTCCCGATTCCGCTGTGTCGCCTTGCTGTCGAGGCGCGTCGAGTGCGCCCTCCGCCGCGATTCCGGCCGCTCGTGCGACCGCCTGCACGATCGACACGTAGGCGCCGCAGCGGCACAGGTTGCCGCTCATCCGCTCGCTGATCTCCTCGGCGGTGAGCGGCGGCGTCCCGGCCTCGGGCCGTACGTCGGCGGTGACGGCGCTCGGCCAGCCCGCGGCGTGCTCCTCGATGACGCCGAGGGCCGAGCAGATCTGGCCGGGCGTGCAGTAGCCGCACTGGTAGCCGTCGAGGTCGATGAACGCCTGCTGCACCGGGTGCAGCGTGTCGCCGTCCGCGACGCCCTCGATGGTGGTGATCTCCCGCCCCTCGGCGGCGACCGCGAGCTGGAGGCAGGACACGGCCCGTCGCCCGTCGATCAGCACCGTGCAGGCGCCGCACTGGCCTTGGTCGCAGCCCTTCTTCGTACCGGTCAGATCGAGGCGCTCGCGCAGCGCGTCGAGCAGGGTCGTGCGGTGGTCGACGGGCAGGCTGTGCTTCTCGCCGTTGATGTTCAAAGTGATGGCACTGGACGTCGGTAGGGCCATGATCAGCCTTCTTTCGCGTATGCGGTACGCGGCGGGGTATCGGGGTGCGGCCCCTTGCCCCGGCGTGGTCGAGCGGGCGGCCGAGCGGCGTTCGCCGCCCCGGCCACCTGCGGCGCGACCGGTGACGGTAGGACCGGAGTACGACCGGTCACGATCGCCGTCGATCGCGGATAGCGCTAAGGTGGACCTAAGTGGACACTTGTCCGTTGGGCTCCAAACCTAACGGACAGTTGTCCGCTTAACAAGGCGGTTCCAGCCGCGATTCCGGGAACCCGTAATTCCGGTAAGCGGCGGGGACGACGACGGCGAACAGCCGGGCGAGCGGGCAGCCGTGCGACAGGGAAGCCGTGAGACAGGAAAGCCGTGGCTCCGGGAGGAGGACGAGTGCAGGAGAAGAGAGACATGCCGCTGCGCTCGGACGCGCAACACAATCGCGAGCGCATCCTGACGGTGGCGCTGGCCGAGCTGACGCGGTCGGGCGACGTCCCGCTGAGCGCGATCGCGAAGAAGGCGGGCGTCGGGCAGGGCACGTTCTACCGCAACTTCCCCAACCGCCAGTCACTCGTGCTGGAGGTCTACCAGTACGGGGTCCAGCAGCTCTCCGACTCCGCCGCGCACCTGCTGGCGGCCCACGCCCCGGACCGCGCGCTGCGCGAGTGGATGGACCGGCTCGCCGAGTACGCGATGGTCAAGGCCGGTCTGGCCGACGCACTGCGCAAGGCCACCAGCGGGTCCGGCTCCCTGGCCGGGCTGGGCTACGGCCCGCTGACCTCGGCCGTGACGCTCCTGCTGCGGGCGAACCACGAGGCGGGCACCATCCGCCCGGGAGTCACCCCCGAGGACTTCATGCTCGCCATCGCCGGCCTGTGGCACATCGACCCGCAGGGGGACTGGCAGACGCGCGCGACCCGGCTCCTGGACCTGGTCATGGACGGACTGCGGGCCGGGGCGCCCGGATGACGGTGCGGCGGAGGACGCGACCGTAGCGGCTACGACCGCCGACGGGGCTTGCCGCCCTTGATCCCCTTGTTTCCCTTGCTCCCCTTGCTTCCCTTCGCGGGCCTTCCGCCGCTGCCGCCCTTCGGCTTGCCCGCCCCCGACCTGGCCGAGGCCGCCGGCTTGCCGCCCGCGGGCTTCCGGCGCGCGCCGTCGCCCTCGGGCCGCTTGGCCTTCTTCGCCTGCTGGGCCTCGGCCTGGGCCCGCCCCCGGGTGCTGTTCACCGTCCGGCCGCGGACGATCCCGATGAAGTCCTCCACCAGGTCCGTGGTCTTCTCCTGCGGCCACGACAGCGCGACCCGCGACTCCGGCGCGTCCGTGAGCGGCCGGTAGGTCAGGTCCTTGCGGTGGTGCAGCCGGGCGAGCGACTGCGGCACGACGAGCACCCCCACCCCGGCCGCCACCAGCTCGACGGCGTCCGCCGTCGTGGCGGGGCGGTCCTTGGCGGGCTGCCCCGGCCGCCGCTCCCAGCCGAGGGTCTCGTCGAGCGGGTGCAGCACGATCTCGTCGGCCAGCTCCGCGGCGGACACCTCGTCGACCGTCGCGATCACGTGGTCCTTCGGGACCACGACCACGGTCGTCTCGGTGTAGAGGGGGATGGCGCTGAGGTCCGCGCCGTCGACCGGCAGCCGCAGGAACCCCGCGTCCGCGCCGCCGTCCCGCAGCACCCCGCACGCCTCGGCGGCGGTCACCTGGACCAGGGTCAGCGGAACGTCCGGCAGCCGCTCGCGCCAGATCCGCACCCACTTCGCGGGCGTCACCCCCGGTACGTACGCGAGCTGGAAGGAAGGAGGTGTCTGGGAGCCGGTCACCGGGTCAGGCTACCGGCTCCTGGTCGGCGGTAGCGCACACGATCGATACCCTTGACACCATGACGTCGCACCAGACCACCCAGACCATGAAGCCCGCGACCGCGGCGAAGAAACTGGGTGTGTACCTTGAGGCCACCCCCGCCGAGTTCCAGGAGGGTGTCGTCTCGCGCACCGAGCTGAACGCCCTCCAGGCCGACCCGCCCCAGTGGCTGCTGGACCTGCGGCGCGACGGCCCGCACCCCCGGCCGGTGGTCGCGGCGAAGCTGGGCGTGTCCATCTCGGGTCTCGCCCGCGGCGGGGTCACGGAGGCGCTCACCACGGAGCAGATCGACGCGCTCAAGGCGGAGCTGCCCCTGTGGCTCCAGCACGAGCGCGCCACCCAGGCCGAGGTCCGCAAGGAGAACGTCCGCATCAAGGCCAAGCGGGCGGAGCGCGAGGAGCCCCAGAGCTGACCACCCGCCCGGCCGTACGGTGATGTCGATACGGCCGTCCGCACCACCAGCACCAGCACCACCAGCACGCCCGGCCACCGGCCGGGCGTGTTCGCGTAGGGGCGGCGCGTCCGGGCGGGAGGAAAGATCGATGGGTGGTTAAGTATTGAAGGCTTCTGTTTGGTGTGCCTAAACTCTCGGTACCCGAGGGAAGGGACGGAAACGTGGTCGAAGCCGACGGTCCGGCCCGGCTGGTGGGGGCGGAGATCAAGCGCATCCGCACCGAGCGCGGCCTGACCCTGCGGGACCTGGCGGAACACTGCGGGCTGTCGGCGGGCTTCCTCTCGCTGGCCGAACGCGGCATCAACTCCATCTCCCTGACCTCGCTGTTCGCGCTGGCGAGCGCGCTGGACGTGGACGCGGTCGAACTGCTGGGCACGGCCGGCCGCCGAGGCCGACAGGCGTACGCGATCACCCGGCGCGACGCGCCGGACGCCCTGCGCGTGGTGATGGGCGAGCGCGAGCACCGCGTGCTGACCGCGGACCTGCCGGACCAGCGCCTCGAAGTGCTGGCCACCAAGGTCCACCCGACCGCCGAGCCGTCGCCGGTCACCCAGCACGACGGCGAGGAATTCTGTTACGTGCTCCGCGGCGAGCTGACGTTCTCGCTGGCGGACGAGACCGCGGTGCTGGCCGCCGGCGACTCGATCCACTTCACATCCCGCGTCCCGCACGCCGTCCACAACCGCGGCCCCGGTATCGCCGAGGTCATCTGGGCGGTCGACCGCCCGCTGCTGCGACGCCCCGACGGCACGATCCACTGACCGCGCTTCCCCGACACCCCCTTCACCTCACTGCTGCCGGTACACGCCACTCACCGAGAGGCGGCCATGAGCGAGTCGACGACGGTTCCCCCGAGCCGAGACCGAGACCGGAAACGGAAACGGGACCGAGACCGAGACCGAGACCGAGGTTTCTTCGGCCACCCCCGCGGCCTGGCCACACTGTTCTTCGTCGAGATGTGGGAACGGTTCTCCTACTACGGGATGTCCGCGATCCTGCTCTACTACCTGTACGACCGGACCGCCGACGGCGGCCTCGGGCTGGACGAGCCGACGTCGTCGGCGCTGGTGTCGATCTACGGCGCCCTGGCGTTCATGTCCGGCGTCCTCGGCGGCTGGGTGGCCGACCGGCTGCTGGGCATGCGCCGCGCGGTCCTGCTGGGCGGCCTGCTGATCATGTGCGGGCATCTGGTCCTGGCGCTGCCCGGCGGCGTGTTCGCGCTGCTGGTGTCGATGGTGCTGATCGTCCTCGGCACCGGGCTCCTGAAGCCGAACGTGTCGAGCCTGGTGGGAGAGGTGTACGCACCGGACGACGCCCGCCGCGACGCCGGGTTCTCCCTCTACTACATGGGCATCAACCTGGGCGCCTTCATCGCTCCGTATCTGGTGGGCACCCTCGGCCAGCGGGTGGACTACCACCTCGGCTTCGGGCTCGCGGCCGTCGGCATGGCGGCGGGGCTGCTCGCGTACGTTCGGGGGCGGGCGCGCCTGGGCGATGCCGGTGACGTACCGACGAATCCGCTGCGCGCCGGTGAGCGGCGCCGGGCGGCGGTACGGGCGGCCATGGGCGCGGGAGCGGCGGCGGCAGCGATCGTGGCGCTCGGGTGCACCGGGAACCTGACCGTCCGGGCCCTGATCACCGCCGTGACCGTGCTCACGGTGGCGCTGCCGGTCCCGTACGTGATCATGATGTTGCGCAGCCCGCACACCGACGCCGTGGAGCGGTCCCGGCTGATCGCCTACATCCCGCTGTTCGCCGGCGCGGTGTGCTACTCGGTGGTCAATGAACAGACGGGTTCGGTGCTCGCGCGGTTCGCCGACAAGCGCACGGACTTGGAGATCTTCGGGCACGCGGTGCCGTCCTCGTGGTTCCAGTCTCTGAACCCGGTCGCCACGCTCGTCCTGGCCCCGGCCTTCGCCTGGCTGTGGCTCGCTCTCGGGAACCGCCAGCCCGCCACACCGCGCAAGTTCGCCACCGGACTGCTGCTCGGCGGCGCCTCGTTCGTGCTGATGGCCGGGCCCGGCCTGCTGCACGGCGTGGACGCGCTCGCCAGTCCGTGGTGGCTGGTGGCGAGCTACGCCGTGGTGATCTGCGGGTCGATGTGCTTGTCGCCGGTCGGCCTCTCGGCCACCACCAGACTCGCGCCGCGGGCCTTCCTGGCCCAGATGATGAGCCTGTGGTTCCTGGCCCCCGCCGCGGCGGGCGGCATCAACGCGCAGCTGGTCCAGCTCTACCGCCCGACGACCGAGGTCGCCTACTTCGCCGGGGTGGGGGCGGCGGTGATGGCGACCGGTGTTGTCATGCACCTGATATCTCCGTGGATACGGCGACGCATGGACGGCGTGCGGTGAGAGACACCGCCGCACGGTGAAGAGAACAGTCGAATCAGACCCGGTCAGAACCGAATCAGACCCGGTCAGACCCAGATCAGACCCGGATCAGGAGGAGCGAGACATGCGAGTGGTGATCGTCGGCAGCGGGATCGTCGGTGCGTCGGCCGGCTACGAGCTGGCCCGGACCGGAGCGGACGTGGTGCTGGTGGACTCGCTGGCCCCGGGCCGCGCGACATCGGCCGGGGCGGGCATCGTCTGCCCGTGGTCCTCGCGGGTGGAGGACCCGGACTGGCACCGGATAGCGGTCGCCGGGGCGGAACACTACCAGGAACTGCTGGCGTCGCTGTCCGCCGACGGGGAGACCGAACTCGGCTACCGGCGGGTCGGCTCGCTGCGGCTGGTCTCCGAGGACGAGTCCGAGGAGACGCTGCGGCGCGTGGCCGAGCGCGCCGCCAAGTCCCCGACGGCCGGGGAGCCGGAGCTCATCGACGCCCGCCGGGCCCGCGAGCTCTTCCCGCCCCTCGCGCACGAGGGCCCGGCCGTCCATCTGCCGGGGGCGGCGCGCCTGGACGGCCGCGCGGTCCGTGATGCGCTGCGCCGCGCGGCGGTCCGGCGGGGCGCCCGGATCGTCGACGGCACGGCCGCGATCGTCGCCGACGGCACGGTCCGCGGGGTGCGGGTCGACGGCGAGTTCCTCGGCGCGGACGCCGTGATCGCGGCGGCGGGCGCCTGGTCGCCGCGGCTGCTCGAACCGATCGGCGTCCGGGTGCGCGTCGCGCCGCAGCGCGGCCAGATCATGCACCTGCGGCTGCCCGGCGTGGACACCGCGGACTGGCCGGTCGTGCTGCCGCGTACGCCGCACTACCTCCTGGCCTTCGACGACTCGCGGATCGTGGTCGGCGCGACCCGCGAGGACGACGCCGGTTTCGACCACCGGGTGACCGCGGCGGGCATGGCGGAGGTGCTCAGCGAGGCGCTGGCGGTGGCCCCGGGGCTGGCGGGCGCCACACACGTGGAGACCCGCATCGGGTTCCGCCCGATGGGCCCCGACATCCTGCCGCTGCTCGGCGCCGTGCCGCAGGTCCCCGGGCTGGTCGTGGCCAACGGCCTGGGGGCGTCGGGTCTGACGATCGGGCCCTACGCGGGTTCGGTCGCGGCGCGGCTGGCGCGCCAGGCCGATCCGGGGATCGACTTGGCGGCGTACGACCCGCTGCGCTGAGCATGGCCGTGCGCCGAGCCACAGCGGATGATGGTTGATGGTAGAACCATCATGGGTGGTCATGGATGGTGGCAGCCGCCCCACGGCAGAGAGCGAATGGACAGCAGATGAGCAACGCCGAGACCCACCCCGTCGAGATCCGGTGCGCCCAGGAGACGGCGGCCGGGTCGCGGCCCGCCGGAGTGGAGATCCTCACTCCCCGGGCCGTTCCGCTCGGCGGCCCGCGCGCCATGACCGTACGCCGCACCCTCCCCCAGCGCGCCCGCTCGCTGATCGGCGCCTGGTGCTTCGCGGACCATTACGGCCCCGACGACGTCACCGTCACCGGAGGCATGGACGTCGCACCCCATCCACACACCGGCCTCCAGACCGTGAGCTGGCTGTTCACCGGCGAGATCGAGCACCGGGACAGCCTGGGCACGCACGCGACGGTACGTCCCGGCGAACTGAATCTGATGACGGGCGGCCGGGGCATCTGCCATTCGGAGGTGTCGACTCCGCAGACCACCGTCCTCCACGGGGTACAGCTGTGGCTCGCCCTGCCCGACGCCCACCGCGACGCGCCCCGCGACTTCCAGCACCACGTCCCGGACCCCGTGGAGCACGGGGAGGCGACCGTGCGGGTCTTCCTCGGCGAGCTGTGCGGCCAGTCCTCTCCGGTACGGGTCTTCACGCCCCTGCTGGGAGCCGAGATCACCCTGCCGGCCGGGGCCGCCGTGTCCCTGGACACGTACCGCTCCTTCGAACACGGCGTCCTCGTCGACAGCGGTACGGTCACGGCCGAGGGCACACCCCTGCGCCAGGCCGAACTCGGCTACCTCTCCCCCGGCCGCCCGCACCTCACCCTGACCAACGACGGCGCCTGCCCGGCCCGCCTCATCCTGCTCGGCGGCGAACCGTTCGGCGAGGAGATCGTCATGTGGTGGAACTTCGTCGGCCGCTCTCACCAGGATATTGCACAGGCCCGCGCGGACTGGGTAACTACCTCTCGCTTCGGCAAGGTCGCGGGCTACGGCGGACCTGCACTACGCGCCCCGCAACTTCCCATCACAACCCTCAAATCGCGTGGGCGAACCCGTTGACCTGGCCAGATGTCACCGAGCGACTGCGGCAGGGAAGCCCCGTCCTCATCACCTGAGAGCGTCAGATCGAGACGGGACACCGCGCCGGTTGAACACACTGTCGGAGAGCGATCGGATTCCAGATTCGAGCGCCCGTAGCCGTCTCCAGCGATCTTTAATGGCGGGGGTTACTCGGGGAAAGCTGAAGTCCGGTAGCCGTGCAGGAGGTCGGGGCGGTACTGCATGCGGGTGAGCCGGGTCTTGGCCAGGGCGGTCAGCTGGTCGATGTCGTGCTTGGCGAGGTTGGCCAGGGGGCGTTTCAGGTGTGCCCAGACCGCTTCTACCGGGTTGAACTCCGGTGCGCAGGGCGGCACAGGGCAGACGGTCAGCCACTCCCATGCCGCGATCAGCTGCTGCATTCTGGTGCTGCGGTGGGTGTTGAGATTGTCCCAGACCACCGCGATCGGGCCGCCGAGCTGCTGGTGGGCACCGTCGAGCAGGCCGGCGTAGTCGGTCTCGGCGAAGCCCTTTCGGCGGCCCTTGGGCGGGCCGTGGTCGGTGAGGGTGCGGTAGATCAGCCGGGGCGGGTGCACAGCAGCGCGGCGAGCGAGACACGTTCGGTGCCCGCCGCGGTCACGTGCACCACGGGCGTCCCGCGACGTCCCCAGGTGCGGCCGCGCCCGGTGACAATGCCCGGCGGTGGTCGAAGAACTCTCCCTCGGTCCGAAATTCCCCTGCGATACGTTTCAGATGCGGGCAGCGGGAGAGGCGGTCCTGAGGGTGGGTCAGGTTGACGTAATCGCCGGCTTCCTCGCTCAGCCGCCTAATGCGCGCGCGGGCAGCTCCCATGACGATCTCGACCCGAACATTCGCATGGTCGAGATGCACCCCCGAGACCTCTCTCATGACATGCGCGAGGACGACCAACCGCTGGAAGCCCTTGATGCACTCGACACCGGACATTTCGATGCCACCGTCGGCACGTGACAGCACCGCATCCGCACCGGGAACGAGCGGATCGCCGACCGCTCCGAAGTCCCAAGGACGACGCCGCAGCATGTCGGCCATGCGCTGATTCTCGTCACTGTCCGCGAGATAGCCACGGGTGCTGTTGAGGCGGATCGCGGCGTCCGTCCCGGCAGCCAGGCCCGAGAGCTCTCGCCCGGACACCACGGCTGCCAGGCGGTCCGAGAACCGTGTCCAGGCGCGAGGGTGCACTACCAGGCTGGGCCGTTCTGACGGAGCCGTCGGCACACCGCCTGATCCCGGATACCAGGCATCGCGCGCATGACCGTGTGCGTTTATACCGGGCCAACGCTAGAGAGATCTTGTAGTGATCGGTCAGCGCGTCGTCTCCCTCCTGTGGGGCATCTTCAGGGCGTCAGGTTGCCACGGAACCCTGCGGCGTCTCGCAATGGAATCCGTCGATGTACTCGAAGACCGCGGGACTGGCCTCGGCCCTGGCGGCGAAAGCGCGGCTGCGGGTGTACTCGCTCTTGAAGGCTGCGCGCGGAGGCGACGCCCACGTCGGCTCCTCAGTTTGCGGACGGTACGGGTCAGTCGGCGTCCAGGTCACCGGCCAGCCCGGCCAGCAGAGCCACGCGCATCGCAGCAGTCGCGACGGCGAGGGTCGCCCGGTGGGGGAGGTACGCGTCGGTGTGGCACGCCGGCCTCACCGGGCCGAGCCGGCCACCGGGTTCGCCGGACCCGACGAACCAGTACACGGACGGACTCCCGAAGGCCTGGACGAGAACACTGACGTCGTCCGATGCGAGGGCGGGCGGGACCGTGAGATGACGCACCGGCAGCCGGCTCTCGTGCACCTTGGCGAGGCGGTCACGGACCCGCGGCGTGTTCTCCACCCGAGGAACCCGGCTGTCGTGGGTCAGCCGGACGTCCTCGCCGAAGACGAGTCCGGCTGCGGCGGCCTCTGCACGTACGACCGACTCGATGCGGTCGAGAATCGGCTCCAGCACGCGTTCCGCGAAGGTACGAATGTTCACCCTGGCGGAGACACCGGGGGCGCGCAGGCCCGGTGCGGACGGCGCCTCCAGCGCGGGCACGGACACCACCGCCTGCTCGAACGGTGGCACGTCACGGCCCACCACGGTGTGCAGGCGCTGAGTGAGATTCGCGGCGAACAGCACGAGGTCGGGGCCGGAATCCGGGGAGCTGGTGTGTCCGCCCGGAGCATGTGCCGTGACGGTGAGGGTGTCCGCTGCGGCGAGCGCCGTTCCAGGAGTGGAGGCGAGCACTCCGACCGGTGCCATGGCCGAGACGTGTTGGCTGAGCAGGACGTCAGGACGCGGGATGGCTTCGACCAGGCCGTCCTCGACCATCCTGGCGGCACCGCTTCCCGTTTCCTCCGCGGGTTGCAGGACGAGGGCGATCCGTCCGCCCGGCAGTTCCGGGCAGGCCGCCAGCTGTGCGGCCGCCCCGGCCAGCGCCGCCAGATGCAGGTCGTGCCCGCACGCGTGCATCACCCCCTCCACCTCGCTGGCGAAAGCGGCTTCGGTGTGCTCCTGGACCGGCAGGGCGTCCAGCTCCGCGCGCGCCGCGACGACGGGTCCGGGACCGCGGTCGAGCACCGCCACCAGGCCGGTTCCTCCGATCCCCCGGGTCACCGCGAAGCCCTCCCGGCTGAGCGCATCGGCGAGGATCCCGGCCGTGCGATGCTCCTGGAACCCGAGTTCGGGGGTGCGGTGCAGGGATTCGTAGAGGGCCGGGGCCCAGTGGGGCAGCCGCAGGTCCGTCATCGCTCGCCCGCCATACGCGCCTCGGCAAGCCGCATCTGGGTCCCGGACCGCAACGGGCGGAGCGCCAGCAGTTCCGCGGCCATCCGGTCCTGGTTCTCCGGCGCCGGCGGCTCGACGGGCTCGAACGCCCGGCGCAGCACCGTCGCCAGCAGACGAGAGGTCGCCTTGCACTCCTTCGGATCCTCTGCGGCGCCCGGTCGCGCGACGAAGCCGTTGACGACGGCTTCGATGGACAGCTGGCCTTCCTCGGAGCAGACGGCCTCCCGGATCAGACCGTTCCTGCGCAGCAGCTCCAGGTACTCCTGTCGTACCAGGACGGACGCGAGTGATATCCCGAGGACATCCGGATTCACCAGTGGGGCCACGTGGGCGCCCAGGGCGCGAATGTCGCGGGTGTTGTAGGCCCGCAGCACCGGATTGGCCATGACACGCTGGTAGAGCACGCAGCCGGCCGCGTGCAGGCTGGCGAGCCTGCGGTCATGTGACAGGTGGGCGATGAACTGGTCGTGGACCTGGTCGAATTCCCGGACCAGCACGTCGTCGATGATGTCTTCCTTGCTGTTCCAGTGCGTGTACACCGTCCCTTTGCCGATCCCCGCATTCGCGGCGACGTCCTGGACGCTGACCTTCGGGTACCCGATCTTCAGTACGAGATCGACCATGGCGTCGAGAACCCGGGCTGAGCGACGTTGAGGGGCGCCGCCCCCCTGCCCGGGACATAACGGACCAGGCATCGTGTTGCCGAGCGGCCGGACCGGGCTCTGGCGGATGGTCATCGACATCGTCTGTTCCCCCAACATCGTGTACTCCCCGTGAATGTGGTGCGTGTGGTGTCGGCGAATGCGCCCTGTCCCCGTCTATCCGAGATCGACGCTGATCGTGCCGTCGGGACCCGGACACCCGACGATCAGTTGGAACAGCGGGGCGAGCTGCGCGTCCTCGGTCACTGCCGCGACCACATCGCCGCGCAGACCGTTGTGGATGCGCCCTGCGGCCCCCGCCGCCGCGGCTCTGAGCAGCACCCGGTGCGCGACCCGCGCGGCGGCGGCGGTGGCCGTGTGCAGCCGCTGCAGGTCGGCGGTGACCTCGCCGACCGGAGCCGCGATGATCGCGGTCGCCGAGGCGGCGGCGTAGTCCGGCGCGAGCCAGCCCATCGCGTCCTGGCCACGCTGGAGCTGCCTGGTGGGCGCCGAGCCCGCGCGGACCGTCGCAAGCCCCTGCCCGGTGACCCGATAGCACCCCGGTTCCCACCGGTCGCCCGTGTCGTCGAGGCATGGCCGGTGGACGACCAGGTATGACCTGAGAGTGTCGTCCGCGGCCGCTGCCAGCTCGGCCGGCACCGAGCCGAGGCGGCCGACCCGGTCCGCGCCCAGGGCGTTGAACACCCGGTGTCCGGAGTGTCGGCGCCGAACCAACTCCAGGTGCCGGTCGAGCGCTGACAGATCGTCGGCATGCTGCGGTGGATCGAGCATGACCCGGCCGACCGGCCGCTCGTCCGCTCCCAGGTCGAGCAGTTCTCCCCACGGCCCGCCGCGGCCCCGTGCGCCCATCTCGACCACTTCGCCGACGCCGATGCCCCCTGCCCGGGCCGCGTCACCGATCGCCGCCAGGGCCAGCCCCGCCTCCTGGAGGCACAGCCGGGTCGCGTACCGGTGATAGCGATAGGAGACCTTGGTCTCACGTGCCGTCAGTACCAGGGTGGCCCCCGAGCCCGGCCCCGCCGGGCCTGCCCCTTCGGATCCGGTACGGGACACCGGGAGCAACCGCAGCTCCCCCGGCTCGACGTACCAGGCTCCGATATCCGTCACGAGGTAGAGCTCGATCGGGTAGAACCCCCGCGCAGAGGCGATCCCCCGGTGCGCCCAGCCACCGGAGTGCGCAAGAGACCCCGACTCCCAGCGCAGCGGGACGTGCACGCACCGCAGCACGGCGCGCAACCATCCGGGCAAGCGCGGCCCCGTACCGGCTTCGAGCGGACGAATCGCCGCAGGCCGTTCACAGACAAGTTCGCCGGTCGGCAGCAGCGCGGACGGGTCGAGCAGAAGTGCCCGCAGGTCTTGCGACGTCGGCCATTGATCCAGCAGCGGTGCGTCGGGGCTCGTCCGGGGGCCGCTGCGGGCAAGGCCGGGCAGATTCCGAACGCCCGGTAGCGGCTGGGCGGGGCGGCCGAGAAAACGGCCCACGGCCTCCGCGGCGGCCGCCGCGGCGACGACGGCCCGCTCGACCGTACCCACCGGCTCCGTCAACCATCCGTCGTCGGGTGGTATAGCCACCGCGGTCTCACCGATCCGGACCAAAATGCCCGGGGCTGTGGACAGCTCGGCCTGCACCGACAGCCGACGAAGGAGCGTATCCAGCACCGGCAGCCAGTCCGCCGGTGCGCGGACCGAGGCCTCGGCGACGAGCAGTGCCGAGCAACGTGCATAGGGCGCGTCGTCGGCGAGGTCGGCGACGGCGAGCAACTGGTCGGGAAGACCCTCCGGCCGAGGCTGGTCCTCACGTCGCAGCGCACCACGGTGTGCCAGGTAGTCCAGACATCGGCCGACTGCGCGGCGTCGAGGCTCCGGCACCCTGGCCAACAGGGTGGACTCCGCGGTCCTGCCGTCCAGCAGTGGAGCGAGGCGGTGTATCAGCGGATACAGTTCGGCCGGGCTCCGGTAGTAGCCCGTACGGGTGGTCAGCAGCGTGCTTTCCCGGGCCGCGATCGCGTGCACGCCTGCGAGCATTCTCGGGTAGGGATCAGGTGGCACAGGTCCGTCCTTGGAGCTCAAGCCGCCGGATGGCGAGGGTGGGCAGCGGGTGGAACTCCACCGGAGCGAGGATGGTCAGCTGGGCGAATCGGCGTATGACCGCGCGAACAGCGGCGGTCGCCTCAAGCTGGGCCAGCGGACCGCCGAGGCAGTAGTGCACGCCGTGGCCGAAGGACAAGTGGCGGCGGGCTGACCGGTCGAGAAGGAACGGCTCCGGGTCCGGGTTCAGCTCCGGGTCGTGGTTCGCGGACAGGATCCATGCGGAGACCAGAGCGCCGGCCGGCACGGTGGTACCGGACAGCATGACGTCCTCGGTGGCGCTCCGGGTCACCTGGGCGAAGGCGGGCCTGACCCGTAATGCCTCCAGCACCAGGTCGTCGACCTGGTCGTGTTCACGGACCCGGGCGTCCGACACCGGTTGGACACACAGATGGTGGACCGCCGCCGCGATCAGCGAGGTGGTGGTGACGTGCCCGGCCAGGAGGATCAGGCCGGTGAGCGAGGCGATCTCGTCGATTGTCGCCGGCGCGCCGTCCACCTCTGCGGTCGCCAGGCGTGACATCAGGTCTCGCCCTGGCCGCGCTCGCTTCAGCCGCGCTACCTCGGCCAGGTAACGGTGCATCGCGTCCATCTGCCCGGCGTCGCCGCGGCTGAATCCGATGGACCAGGTACGGAAGCGGTCGATCTGGCCTTCGGGCAGCCCCAAGTACCTGGAGATGACCCGGATCGGCAGCGGGTAGGCCAGGTCGTGGACGAGGTCGAACCGGTCCGGCACCAGGCTGCCGACGAGCTCGTCGGCGATCTCGTCGATCGCCGTGATGAGGCCGCTGACCGAGGCGGGTGTGAAGGCTTGGTTGACGAACCGTCGCATCCGGGTGTGGTCCGGCGGGTCCATCATGGTCAGGTTGCCGCGCCCGAGCTGTGCCGTGGGCGGCATCATCCGGGTCCGGTCCGAGGAGAAGAGCGCGCTGTCCGCCAGTACGGTGCGCACGTCCTCGGCCCGGAACACATGGTGCATTCCGTCGAGTTCGAGGACCGGCGTGTGGCGTCGCGCGTCGGCGAGCCAGCGCACCAGCCTGGTCCACCCCGCGCCATCGAGTTCGGTGAAGGCCGGGAATCCGGCCGCGGTCCCGGACCTCACGGGAACGGGTGGGGGTCGGGGTTCAGCTGGTCCAGGGTCAGGTCCGCACCGAGTCGGCCGAGTCGCCGCGGCAGGCTCAGCAGCCGGGGCAGCCCGTCGACCCGCCGGTTGCGGTAGCCGAAGGTCATCGGCACCGCGCCGGGGACCAGGACCTTGACGCAGCTGAATCCGCCGGCCCTGTGTTCAGGGGTGGTCTGGTCGACCACCAGCACCTCGCCGACCCGCTCGACCGCGGCCCGCAGGTCCACCGTGAGGTCGTCGCGGTCCGGCCGCAGCCGGTTCGGCCCGCCGACCTCGTCGATGCCGATGGTGGGCCCACCGAACAAGAAATCGAGCCGGTGCGCGGCGTCGGGGTGCGCGTAGAGCGCCGAATGGTCCGGCATGGTGACGACCTGGTAGGGGTCACGCACCATCTTTGCGGCCCGGTCCTCCTCGTTCGGGTAGCGTCTGATCACGTCGCTGAGTATCGGACCCAGCTCGTTCAGCGCGTTCAGCAGTGCCCGCTCCGGGTTCAGACCAGCTCCCGCGGTGCACAGCAGGGCGGGACCCTTCCGGTCCGGGTGAGCCGCCATCACCCAGACGGCCGGGATCCCGTAGTCCGTGGTGATGTCGAAGGCATGGATGCGGTACCCGGTGCTCGACCTGATCGCGCCCGCCTGGAGCGGAACGGCCGGGTCGTGGCACGAATCCAGGTCGATGGTCGGCGAGGTGGTCCGGGTGTACCAGGTGCACAGGAAGGCGTCGCGCTCGACCGTCTCCATGAGTCCGTGCAGCGTGGCCTCTTCCCAGGAGGAGCCGAGGGCACAGCCGTTGGACACCTCATAGTAGGATACCGGATCGTCGCCGCGCAGTCGGTGGCAGTAATAGTACGCCAGGGCCTCCGGCACCAGGTGTGCGCTCCCGGAGGCGAACGAGTGCGCCCACACCCACCACACCGGCCGGTCTGGATCGAACCTGCGATAGCGGAAGGTCGGGTCGTCGTAGCTCTCGTCCGGGTGGTGTCCGAACACGTCAGGGTGCACCGCGTACGGTGCGTGTTCGTGCCACGTGCCACGCACGGAGCTCCGCAGCCCCCCCGGGGCCACACCGCCGTAGCGCTCCAGCGCCTCAAGGATCGCGGTCAGCTCGCTGGTCCGGTAGTCGCGGCTGCGGCCGTACCCGGGCTCGGCCAGATTGTCGAACCGCAGCGGCATCGACGCGCCGGCCATCACGAGCCCGCCCTCCGCACCGCGGTTGGTGTGCCGGATCAGGCCGCTGAACGGGTCCACGTAAAGATCGTGGACGGTCTCGAACTCGGCCATCACGTCCCGGGTCCGCGACCCGAACGGCGTGATCTTGGGAGCGGGCCGCAGGACGCGCTGTGCCAGCTCCGCCGTGTCCTCCGGCAGCACTCCGCAGTGCGGGCAGAAGGGGTCGGGGAGGAAGCGGTGGCGGATGGTGGTCAAGGTGGCCAGATCGACCACCGTCACCAGGCGCCGGTCGTCCGGGGCGGCCAGCTCGTCCTCCACCAGCGCGGCAGCCGCTTCGGCCACCACCTGAGCGGCGAGTTCGTCGAGCAGCCTCGGCACATCCTGTGCGAGCCGGGCGGCGTGCTGCTCGCGCAGCGGGGCGAGCCACGCCTTGCCCGCGTCGACGCGTTGCCGCCGCAGGTCGAGGCAGTGCGGGCAGCCCGGCAGACCCGGGCGAGTGAATGGCCCCACGACCACCTGATCGACCTCGGAGTGCACGCTCAGCCACGCGCGGTCGTCCGGCCCGTCCGCCGGGAGCTGCCAACTGTCGCTTGCCAGTACCTCGACATCGAGGTCCGCGAGTGCGTCGGAGAGGCTGCGGGACAGGAATACGGGCTGTACCGCCGCGTCGTCGGCGGTGTTCGTCAGTATCTCCGTCATCAGTCCACTACCACCTTCACTGCCGAGATTCCGAGCTGGGCGATGCCGGGGTCGTGGTCGAGATCGACCACGACCGCGTCGGGGGCGCGCAGCGCCACCGCGTGACGAAGGGCCATGAGAGTGAGCGGCGGCGCGCCGGGCAGGGCGACTGCCCGGCTGGGCAGTGGCAGTGCCTGGCCCATGGCTCGCGGCGCGAGGTCCGCACGGCCGTGCATCAGCACTTGGTCGGTGAGCACGGCCTGCTCCATCGCGCGGACCGCTGCGGCGGCGTGGCTGGCGCCTCGGCCGTACACGGTTCCGTGGCGGGTGGTTGCCACCGCGGTCGGGACCGTCTCCTCCGGCAGTAGGCCGAGCCAGGCCATACGGTCGCTCACCAGCAGTTGGTCCAGCGCTTCGCGCACCTCGACCGGCAGTCCCTCGCCGTCCTCCACGCGTACGACCGGGCCGGGTGCGTCCACCGCCCATGTCTCGACGAGGTCGAGCAGTGCTGCGGTGAGTGCCTCCTCCCGTCCCTCGGCCGCAGCGGTGCCGAGCGACGGCCCGGTAGCGGCGCCGCAGCGCCATGCCCGGTCGACCGGCACCAGCACCGGGCCGTCGTCCGCGAGGCGGCGGGCGGGCAGGAAACGGCCCGCCGGGTTGTCGGCGATCTGGTCCGTCGCAGCGCGCAGCGCGGACAGGTCATCGGTAGTGGGGGTGAGGACGGGCCGCCCGGCCGCGTCGACCACGGCGCGCGGATCGAGCGTCGATTCGAGGTGCAACGCAAGGGCTGCGAGCACGGCCCGTCGCCGGGCCTGCTCGTAGTCGGATCCGTCCGCGACGATCTCCACGTCCAGTGGGCGTATCGAGGCCCGGCCTACGACCCGGACCCGGGCGAGGTGCCGGGGCACCTGGGGCAGGTCGTCCTCACCGATCTCGCGCACGACGCCGTGAACCGGGTCGACCGCCGCCATCACCCGCTCGTCGAACAGCTCGGCCACCGGCCCCGCCGACGCGGGCCGCCACGGGTGCGGCAGCGCCCGCCAGTGCGTCGTCTCCTCCCGAGTGACCGCCAGGCCGCTCCATACCTCTGCGGACCCGAGTGCCACCCGCCGGACCAGCTGGGCCGCGGCGGTCCGCACCGCTGCGGCGTGGGGCCGTCCGTCGGCCAGGTCACCGCAGCGCAGGGCGGCCACGACCCCATCGAGCTGCTCGGCGTCCATCGGCCCGACGACCACCGCGACTTCCTCGGCTAAGAGGACGACGCCCGCACGGCCCGTCCCTGCCACGGCACGGACGTCTTCGAACCAGTCGCCGCGCAGGGGCCCGGCTCCCAGAACCACGGCGGGCAGCGACAATCCGCTGCGCTCCACCGCGCGCTCCAGTTCGGCACTCTCGCCCGCGAACCCCACCTCGCCGGACACGCCCGGCTGCCGCAGGATTCCGACAGACACCATCGCATCCCGCACCCGGCGCGCCTGCGCCGCACGCGCGCCACTGAGTTCGTCGGCCGCCTGCTCCACGTCCCGGCCCTGGTCGACCCACGAGGACACCAGGCGGATCCAGCCGGACACGCCGGTCGACAGTTCCAGCGGACCGGACTCGGACAGCCCGTGGGTCTTGCCCTCGAAGTCGATCGTGTAGGCGTTCAGCCGCAGGAGAGCACTCATCGGCCCTGCTCCCCATGCCGGCGGAGGCTGGATCCCACGATGAACTGGCCGACGCTGACCTCGACGAGCGGGTCACGGCCCGTCGCCTCGGTGAAGGCCACCGCATCGTCCGTGCCCAGGGGACAACCGGCCAGTCCCATGGCGCTGCACGTCCCGGCGAGCGCGTGGTAGAGCACCCCTGTGTTCTTCAACACCACTGCGTATCCCATCCCCTCGTACTTCCACATCACCCGGCCGACCCGGGCTGCCACGACCAACAGCACCTGTGGGAAGTCACCGGTCGTCGATCCCTGTGAGGCGACGCGCAGCATCCGGCGCACCGCGGGGTGGGCCAAGGGCTGCACGAGTTCCAACTCGTGCCGGTGCGCGTCGTAGTGATAGAAGCCGCTGTCCAGCCCCGCGCACTGGTTGACCACCGGATACAGTTCGAGCTCGTACACCGCACCGCCCGAAGGCCGCGGGGAGCTGGCGAACTCCACCCCGTCCTCTTCGCGCACCCGCCGCACCCGCGCCGTGCGGTACAGCAGCTCACCGAGCTGATCGACTGCGATCGGGGACTCCTCATCGTGCTCCCGCTCCGACCGACGCCCCTCGGACACCTCGAAGTACGAGCCCTCACTCAGCCGGCGGTCCGTGAAGTTCGGCACAGCCAGTCCGGCACGGGCCCCCGAGTAGGGCGGCGGGGCGGCCGGCTCCGGCTCGAAGCCCGCCGCGCGGCCCCACCAGGTTCCGCCGAACCCGTCACCGACGTACCCGCGGTATCCGAGGCGGCTGCGGTCGTGGAAGAGCAGTTCGTGCGGCGACCACTGGCGGTAGCGCAACTCCTGGGCCTGCTCGCCCTCCGGGTCGGCCAGGAAGCCCGCGAGCGCGAGCTGCTCATGGAGGGCAGCGGCGAGCCCGCCGGGCGCCGATGCCGAGTCGGACCCCGGGTCGAGCGCGGCCGTCAGCAGCTCCCGCCGATGGAGCGTGATCTCAGCGCTGGCCAGGGGCGATTCCAAGATCAGAGCACCGTGCTCGGCCCGGATGACCGCGTACCGGGACAGGTCGAGCCGCCCCTCGGCGGCGGGCGCCGGCCCACGGGCCCTCAGCGGCCGCACCACGAACGCGACCCCACGGTCGTCGGCGAACTCCTCGTCGAGCCAGCCGCCTCGCCGCAGCAGTTCGGTGACCTGATCCTCCGCGTCGGCGGGCTGCCCCGTACCGGCAAGCCGCGCGACGACATCCGCCGTCGACGCGCCGGAGGGCAGGCTGACGTGGTGAGGCCAGGCCATGAGGTGGGTGCGCCCGCCGCGCTCGGCGCTGAATACGCCCCTCCTCAGTCGCTCGGTCCGCTGTGCGGCAATGTCCTGCGCCGGGGTCACCGGTCGCCTCCCTCTGTGGTCGTCGGGTCTTCGCTCTCCGCCAGGGCCGTGGCCAGCAGGTGGCACAGTCGGTACCGGCCGACCGGTCCCACGCCCATCCGAGAGAGCTGGAGATAGAGCAGGCTGATCGCGAAGCGGTAGGTCAGGAACCAGCCGGAGGAGCGCACCTCCTCCCACCGGGCCGACCCGGCCAGTTCACGGTGGAACGCGCTGCGCCCGGTCAGCTCGGCCGAGAAACCGTCGGCTACCGCGGGCAGCGCGAACTCGCCGCGGGACTGAGCCTGCCGGGCGGCCCGAACCACCGGAGTGATCGCCTCCAACCAGTCCCGGACGTAGCCGGGCCGGTCCGGGCCGGCTGCCACCGCTAGCAGCCTGCGGCGCAGCGACGACGCCGAACGGCGGGCGACCGCGTCCCAGGTCGCGCGCACGTCCGGCGCGGCCTCGAGGTTCAGATACGCCTCGGCGTGCGACCGGAAGGACAGCGCGGCGGACATGAGCCCGTCCCGGCCGAACTCCTGGGCCGTGACCGCCATCAGGTCGGCGAGGGCCGGTCCGAGCCGATCCGCGGGAGCGGCGCGCAGCAGCCGCAGCGCCGGCATGCTCGCCGCGTAGTGGAATTCCTCAAGCAACGCCCGCACCTCGGAATCCGCACCCCACATCCCTTCGGGGGGCCCGGCCACCCAGGTGAGGGAGTTGTCCACCAGCCAGTCCTCGCACAGCTCGACGCCGGCACGGTCGGCGGCCTGCTGCGCCCGGTCCCGGACATCCGCGAGCGTCACGGTCCGCGTCGACGGAGTGGAGCGCAGCAGCCCGTGCAGCCGCCGGTCGATCTGTTCCCGCACCGTGGCCGCGGCATCGACGGGCCCGCGCACCCCCAGGCGCAGATGCGGTCCACGCTGCCATTCCCGGGTCAGCCGGAACCGGCAGCCGGCCTGCTCCGCGGCCTCGGCGCACTCCCACAGCGGACCGAGCAGCAGAGGGTTCCACCTGCTCTCGTCGTGGTAGGCGAACATCCCCTGCCAGTCCGCGAGACGACTGTCGTCTCGGGTCGCGACCCGCTGCTGTGTGCCGGTCACGCGTCTGTTCCTGTCTCGACGAGAAGGGCCTGTGCGAGTGCTGCGCGCAGCATCAGTTCCGTGGGCAACGTCACTCCTATCCGGTTGACGAAGAGGTGGATGCAGATGTCCAGCGTCGCGATCGGGTCCCTGGCATCGGCGGTAGCGAACGTCACGCCGCCGAATCCGAGGGCGGGCGGGCGGTAGTCCTCCGCAGCGGCGCGCAGCTCGGCCTCAAGCCGTTCCAGCGATCGGGTGAGGCGCTGGGCCGCAGCGGGCGGCCGCTCCAGGAGCGGCGCGATCCGGCCCAGGTCCAGCCGGGTACCGGGCGGAAGGCCGGCATCCCGGACGCGCCGGGCCCAGTCGGCGCCGGTCGTAGGCCCACGCGCCGCGAAGAAGCCGGCCAGGACCAGGACGACCAGGGAGTCCCGGGCCGCCGCCGACGGGGTCGCCGCGAGCACGTCCAGGGCGATCCGGGTGCTCTCGTCGAAGTGCCCCTCGCATGCCGCCAACGCGGCGCCGTGGCCGTACCGTTCGTGCTCCGGAGAGTAGGCGGCCGGTACGACCGTGCCGTCCGGGACCAGCTCGGCCGCCGCATCCGATCCGCCGATCCGGCCGCGCAGCAGTGTGTATTCCTCGGCGCTCATGCTGCGCTCGGACGGATGCTCGTGGCACCAGCGCCCCAGCTCGGCCGGTACCCGACGCTCCAGTTCCGCCAGCGCGGTGTCCGACGGGGCGCTGAGTCTCAGCCGCACGTGCGGGCCACCGTCCCAGTACCGCAGAACGAACGCCAGGTCGACGAGTCCTTCGGCCCGCAAGGCTCCGATCAATGGTGTGACCGCCTCGGTCAACAGCCGGTCCTGACCCTGGTGCTGGTGCACATGCCAGGAAGTCCAGGTCGTCAACGTCGCACCCCCACCTGGACCGCGAACTCGGTCACGTGTCCCGATCCGGCCAGCGGGTCGGGCAGGCATTCCTCGACGATCGCGTACTCGGCCTGGCGGAGCATCTTCTCGGCGTCCGCGAACAGCAGCGGGCTGGTGACGTCGACGAACACCGGCTTGCGCGCCTTGCTCCGGCCCCCGCCGTGATCGGCGGAACTCCATGCCCGCAGGTAGAATCGGCTGCCCAGACCGTGTGCGGCGAGCCATCGGTGCCAGGCGCGCAGCGATTCACGCGGCCCCCGCCCGCTCGGGAACTCCTCCCGGCGCAGCAGCCGACGGGTCCGCTGCAGCGCGGTGGTCCCGAGCACCACTCGGGGAGTGGCGGTCGACCGCGCCGCACCGGCCCGACCGGGTGCCGCGGGGGTGAACACCGCGACGCTCGGGTGGATCAGGTAGGCGCTGCCGAAGACCTGCTCCAGCAGCCGGACGAACGGCGGCAGTGCGAGGTCGGCGGCCATGCCGAGGTGCACCAGACGCACGTCCCGACCGTCCATGTCCCGGAGTGCAGGCAGGCCGTCCGCCCCGGGCACGACGCGCACCGACGACATCGGCAGACGCTCGCCGTCCGGCCGGCCGGATGCGGTCCCGGGATACTGCAGTTCGCGCGGTGCCGTGGCCGTCCGCACGTTGAGTGCCGACCCCAGTAACCCGCCGATCTCGACGACGTCCTCGTCGACGGTGGGGACCAGGTCCGCGATCGCGAGGCCCGCCTGTGCGGCGAGCCGCCCCCGGCCGCGGCCGTGCCCGCCGTGCACCACGTTCACCACTCGGTGGATTCCGGTCTCCGTGGCCTGTTGCAGGTAGAAGGTGGCCGAGCGGTTCGGGTGCGCGAAGGGGAAGTCGTCGAGCAGTCGGTCCAGGTCCGCCACGGCGAGTGGGCCGTGCACCGCCCGGCCGAGCACCTCATCGGTGAGCCCGGACAGGGCACGACCGAGTTCCCTCACCATGCTGCCCGAGCACGTCGCCAAGTCGGCTCCCCACGGGGGCGCCGTCGGCCCGATGATGCGCCCGAGATCGTCCGCCGGGTCGAGACGCGCCCGGCCGAGACTGTCCAGGGCAACAGTCAGCGGCACGTCGTAGTCGGCGCCGAACCGCCCGGCCAGGTACTCGCCTGCCGCCGCCTTGGCCGGCAGCTTGTGGTCATACAGCGCCAGGAGCCTCCGGGCACAGTGGAGTTCGTCGAGCACCGCGCCGTCGGGACGGTCGGGGAGTTCGTAGGGCCAGTCGTCGGCGACGGACATCTCGTGCGCCTTGACGGCAGGAAGCTCGATGCCGAGCCGGCGCCCCACCCGCTCGGCGGCGGCCTCCGTGGTCGCGGCGGAGTCGTCCAGCGCGGTGTCCAGCGCGGCCAGTTCGGCGGACAGGTCCGCAGCGCCGCGCCGGTCGGCGAACGCGGACCAGGCGGCCCAGGGCTGGGGGTGATGGTCGGCGACGGGCAGCCGGTGTTCGATCAGCCCGGCGGCCAGGCACTTGCTCACCAGGGCCGCTCCGCCGGCCACCCGGGCGGCCAGATCCGCCTCGGTCTCCCCGGGGCTCAGGGTGCGCAGCACCGCGTCGATCGCCGGGTGATCCGTCACCCGGACCGTCTGCTCCCGTTGTCCGGACCGGAGGAACAGCCAGCCGCCGTCGACCCGCACCAGACTCGGGTTGACCCGGACCTCAAGCTCGGCGGGCACCGGCAGCTCCACGTGCAGGGCCTGGGTCAACGCGCCGATCACCGCGCCGTCCAACTCGATCAGCAGCCGCTCCAGGGCCGCCTCGCCGCCTGCCCGACCCCAGCGGGCCGGAATCGTCACCATCCAGGAGCTGAACGGGCTGGTCTTCGCAGCCGTGCGGGCCGCCATCCGGGCGAGCCGGAGGAGTCGCTTGCGCTGCGGCGCGCCCGTCGTCCCCACGGCCCATCGCTGCGCGATGTCGGCCAACTCCCGGCTGGTGGCCTCAAGACCGGTCCGGAACCGCCGGTCGAGGCAGAGGTCGCGCAGGTGCCGCAGGTCGTCCGCCTCAGCCGCCGCCCACCCGGCTTCCAGTTGCGCGCCCAGGGAGTGCAGCCGGTCCCGCGCGGTCGTCCAGGAGTCGAATGCGACGGCCGCTCGCTCGGACATCAGTGGCACAGCCTCCTGCGCGACCCGCTGCGCCAGGTCGCCATGGTGCACTCCTCTGCGTGCGGCGACCAGCACGGCCCGTTCGTGTCCGGTGTGCGCGCCGATGTCCTGGGACAGGGCCGCGCTGGCCTGTTCGGCGGACTCGTCCAATAGCCGGAGGACGTAGGTCTCCTCGGCCAGCACCTGGTCGATGCCGCTGTGGTAGAAGCCTCTGAGCGCATCTCGGCTCAGGCCGGCCACCCGGACGAGGAGCACCTCGTCCACGGCGGCCCGCCCGCAGAAGATCGACAGATTCCGGACAGGGTCCACCTGTGACAACCCCCACCGCCGTGGTTCGCCTGCTGATCAGGCATTTCGGAACATGTTTGACCGACTATCGCGAAGACGCAGCCGGATAAATTCGAGCGGCTTTCAGCACGCCACCGGAAGAATAAACATCCGTCGATTCAGGAGAACGGTGCCCACCGGACTCTCGACCCCAACGGCCGCGAGCTCAGACACTTCCCCCGACAGATCTCATGCGACAGCATTCGCACCCACCCCCGTGAGCGGCATATGATTGAACGTCAAATCCTCAATCCAGTGGCCGACTTCGACCTTAGTAGCCGCCCATCCACGGCGCAAGGTCGAACGCAATACAACAAGCTGGTGACTGAAACCAGGTGTGCGAGAGCACGCCACAGTCCCACGGCACACCCTGGGCGCCGCGGGACTGTGTTCATTCAGTTGTCGGGAGGATTTGCCGGAGCGCCTCCGCCCTGGAATCGACCTGAGGTCAGTTGGAGCTGCAGGAGCAGCAGATGTAGCAGAAGCAGTTGGTCGACGAACCAACCTCCGGCATGCCGTGGTCAGCGGTCAGCGCGGTCACCGCGCCACCCTGCTCGACGACGTCGAACACGTCGATGGAGAGGTCGTTGACGTCGACGAAGTAGTCCTCGTTGCTCATGGCGACTTCCTTTCGCTGCTGATGAATACGGTATCGCTCCGGATGAACCCAGAATTCTTACTCGGAATTCGTGGAGCGGTATTCATCATGGCTGGCCTCAGGGCCAAGGTCACGCTTTCAAGACCGATGACCAGAAACCACAGCGGGTCACGGGACCCAATACCAGGACGGCGTCGCAACTGTCGGGAGGCTCACTCTGAGCCGGCTGAACGGGCCCGGACGGAGACGCGCCGCGGCTTGCGGGCGGCCAACCGCTCAGCGGTTCCTCTGACCTGAGGATCCCCGGCCGCACGCGCGGCCTCGATCTGCTGCCGGGCGGCATCTCCGCGCAGCTCACCAAGGGCCATCAGCGCGGCCAAGGCCACCTGCGGCTCAGAGCCCGCGACCGCCGCCCCCAGGGCCTCTGCCGCGTCCTCCGCATCCGGATGCCCGATGTAGCACAGGACATCCGCCGCATGCCGCCGCACCGCATGGTCGTCCGCCCCGAGCGCCGCGACCAGGGCCGGCACCGCGGCGGATCCGAACGCGGCCACGTCGTCGGTCAGGGCGTTGCGCTCTTCGATGTCCTGCTCGCCCAGCAGGGCGATCAGATGCGGTACCGCCCGGGGCTCCTTGATGCGGCCCAGTGCCCATCGGGCCTTGCGGGCCACCGCTTCGTCCGGGTCCGCGACATGGGGCAGAACGACGTCCACCGTCTCCGGGTTGGCGAACTTGCTGACCACGTGCAGGGCCTGGACCCGTACTTCCGGTGGCTGGTCCGCCCCGACCGCGGAGAGCACCGCCGGCCGGGCGGCCTCCTCCAGCCGGGTGACCGCCCAGGTCATGGTCTCCCGAACGAAGAAGTCCTGTTCCGCCCACAGAGCGTCGACGAGCGCATCGGCACATCCCGTCTCGGCCTGCGACCCGATGTCGAGGGCCGCGGTGTTGCGGACGCTACGGTCCGGGTCCGACAGCTTCGCGAGCAGCTCGGCGGCAGACATCGGGCCGTTCCGAGGTGGTGAAGTCGACATACCAAGGATTCCTATTCTGGTGATCGCTGCGTTTCTGATGAGCTCGGCTGGCCGCCGCTAACCGGCGATCTTCCTCATGGACCGGACCGACCAATTCAGCGTCAGGACGGCCAGTACCGCGAGCAACGCGAAGGCCACCGGAATGGAAGGATCGGAGAAGTCCCCACTGAACAACGCGCGACCGGCCTGGACGGTGTAATAGAGCGGATTAACCTTCGCGACCACCTGCATCCAGTGCGGAGCGAGCGACATCGGAAGCAGGATTCCGGTCAGCAGGATCAGCGGAAGCGAGAAGAACTGGAGGATCTGCGACATGGAGGTCTCCTGACGGACCGCAAGGGCGAGTCCGTACGAGACACCGGAGGCGAACACTCCGGTGACCGCCATAAGAAACAGTATGAGTACCAGGCCACCTGGGTCGGGACGCATTCCCATGGCTACCGCGACCAGAACCACCAGGAGTGCCTGGACGACCAGGACGACCACATCCCGGAGAACCCGGCCGAGCACGATGGCCGACCGGTTCGCCGCACTGGCGGCGAGCCGCTCGAGAACCCCCGAGCGGATCTCGGCGATCATCCCGAATCCCACGAAGAGAGACCCGAACAGAGCGACCATGACCATCACACCGGGAGTGAACTGCAGGAGCGTGTGCGACTGAGAATCGCCGACCGTGGTGTTGGCCAGCAAGGGCTCGAAGAGCAGCAGGTAGAGGACGGGCTGCAGGATGCCGAAGAGTGGCCACACCGGATTGCGAGCCGACTTCCCCAGTTCATAGCCGAGGAACATCAGTGTGTGCTTTAACACGGGTACTTCCTGACTGTGAGGCTGTGGCGGGAGTTCCGCAGGGCCAGCTGTGCGGTCAGCCGGCGTCTCGGAGTGAACGGCCTGTCTTGCGGAGGAAGACATCGTCGAGGGTGGCCCGGTCCAGCGAGATCGCCCCGACGGCCATCTCCTGGTCGCTGAAGGCGCGCAGCAGGTGTGGCAGGGCCTGCTCGCCGTCATCGAGATAGATCCGCAGCAGCGAACCGTCGATCCGCGTCTCGCGTACATACGGCAACGCGTCGACGATCCTGCCAACCTTGTCGTCGGCGGTGAGCTCCTCCGCGAAGCGGAGGGTCACGACGTCGTCCGCCGTCTCGCGGGTCAACGCCGTGGGAGTGCCCTCGACGACGGCCTCGCCGTGATCGACGATCATGAGCCGGTCGCACAGGGCCTCGGCTTCGTCGAGGTAGTGCGTACTGAGCAGCACGCTCGTGCCCGCGTCCCGGAGCGTCCGGATCTGGTCCCACAGGTTGGCCCGGTTCTGCGGGTCGAGTCCGGTGGTGGGTTCATCGAGGAAGACCAGGGACGGCCGGTGGACCAGCCCGATCGCCAGAGTCACCCGTCGCTTCTGGCCGCCGGACAGAGTCCGCACCGGGCGGTCCGCCAGCGCGGTCAGGTCGAATGCCTCGATCATCTCCCCGGTGCGCGCCACCGCTTCGGTAGTGGCAAGCCCGTTGATCCGGGCTGCGAGCATGATGTTGGCCCTCGCCCCGTTGTTCTCGTCCACGCCGCCCGCCTGGCTGACGTAGCCGATGTGCGGCCGGACCTTCTCAGGGGCCGAGAAGAGGTCCTGACCGGCGATCTTGCCGGAACCGCCATCGGGCTGAACCAGCGTGGCCAGCATGCGAATCGTCGTGGTCTTCCCGGCACCGTTCGGTCCGAGGACTCCGAAGATCTCGCCCCGCGCAACCATGATGTCGAGACCTTTCACGGCTTCGACAACCATCGGCGGCTGCTGTGGACGCGCCCGCGTGCGGAACGTCTTCCTCAGGCCTTGCACCTCAATGATCAACGCTTCGCCTCTTCCTGAGTGAGGTCGGCCGGCATGCGAAGGCGAACCGGCTAGGGAATCTCGTCCCGCTCTACTCGGCCCGCCACGTCTTCCAGCCAATCGAACTGCGCACGGAACTGAGCCGAGGTGAGGCGCAGCGCCTCGTCGATATGGCGGGGGGCGCCCTTCTGGTGCTCGGTGGCCAGTGCCCGCTCGGCCATGACGAAGCCCGCCTGCAGGATCTCCCGGCGATCCCGGATCGCGGCTAGCAGCTCGGCCTTGGGAAGCTGTTCCATGAAGGTGATCGCGACCAGGAACGGGTCCACGATCGGCATGATCTTCCGCCAGTAGCCGTCGAGTTGCCGCCGGAACTCGGCCTGCCCCTCGTCCGTGATCGCGTAGACGGTCTTGCTGCCCTTGCCGCCTTCCACGACCTCGACCAGTCCCTCCTGGGACAGCTTCGTCAGGGCGTGATAGATCGAACCGAAGGCGACATTGGCCCAGTGCTCAACGCCCCAGAGCTGGAGCTTCTTGCGGACCTCATAGCCGTGGTGCGGCCCAGCGAGCAGTGCGCCGAGGATCAGCACTCTCGTCGATGACATGCTCTAATTTTTATACAAGTTTGAGTACTACCGTCAAGCGCGGGCGGCGGCGGGGAGCTCAACATGGCTCTGCTGGAGGTTCCGCCGGGCAGCCCCGCACCTTGTGGCCTGCGGAATCAATCGACGGCGCTGGAAGCCATCACGGTCCAAGCCTCCAGCGTGATCGAGCCGTCCGGGATCCAGCCTTCGACATAGCCGGTCATCAGGGTGCCGAGCTCCCGTGGGAACAGGTCTGCGGCGACGACGTCCGTGATGGGCCACCACCGCGCGGAAGGCGAGAAGACTTCCGCTGCCTCCGGACGGGCCGGCTTGATGATGATCAACCGGTATTCGAAACACCCTGCCGAGGTTCGGATGGTGCTCCTGACGGGCGACCCACGCAAGATTGCCCTCGCCCACTCCTCGGTGACCGTGGCGTCCGGCAACCACCGGGCACCGGGCCACAAGCCCGTCCCGGACACGCTTGCGTGCATCACTTCAAGTGGCGCTCGGGAGTCCTGGACGACCTGCGGCGGCGGGGTCGACCGATTCACCTCCGGCGGGTGGGCCGAGCGCACCCCGGCCGTCCGCAGCGAGGCGTCCCGCCTGTTGCAGCACATCGACCGTCACAACGGCGGCATCGATGTCGCCGATCCCCTCTGGCCTTCCGCCGCGTCACCCTCGATCCTCTGCCGGACGGCTGGGCCTCCGAAGCTGCCAAGATCGCCACCACCTGGCGCCCGCACACGGCTCAGAGCCAGTCTGGTTCCACGATCTCCTCGCCCTCGCCCTGAGGCACCTCGAAGCGGGCGATGAAGTCGTCCAGTGCCTCCGGTGTGACGACGAGCGCGTTCGCGTCCTTCCGCTCGTTGCGCTCCTACGGGAAGTACAGCAGCCGCCACCGCCCGCCAGCAGTGCCCCCGCGGTCGAAGGTGAAAACATCGGGCTTCGCGAAGATGGCGGTGCAGCTCCTCTCTCCCAGGCGCCAGTCCGATTCCAATCGGTCGCTGGCCTCCTTCATGTCGGCGAAGTCGTTGTCGCCAGCCCCCGGAAGCTCCTACTGGAAGACCACGTGCGCTCCGACTTTGAGCCATTGGGAATGCGCTGCTGCGCGTACGGCGGCAGCGCCATTCCCGTTGCGTTCGATGTTGCTCGTCACCACGTTGATGACATCACTGGTGGACATATGTTTCCCTTTCGTTCCCGTGCGGTGCCTGTGTTTGCTGGTTGTTGGTTGTTGGTTGTTGGTTGTTGGTGGCGACTTGATGGGGAGAATTCCGAACTGAAGTTTCCCCGTGATCGTGGACACAGCTGCGTTAGGCAGCGAGGCTCTGGTCCTGCTGATAGCGCAGGCGCGTTTCGTGAGGGGTAAGATATCCTCAGCGGATGTGTTTGCGGAGCCTGCGTCGGTTGTAGAAGGTCTCGATGAACGTGAAGATCTCGGCGCGGGCGGTGGCCCGGTCGGGCCAGAAGCGGATCCGGCGGCCCAGGCCTTCTTCACCCAGCCCCGCAGGGACTCCGGACTGATCCCGAGCTCCCGGGCGACATCCGTCACCGTCCGGCCCGACGACCGCACGAGGCCGATCGCGTCCCGCTTGTACTCATCCGAGTACCGCTTCGTGTACTTGCTTCCCACCTGGCACTACTTCCTCTGGAACCTCTCAGATCCCAGTCTCCAGGTGTCCTGGATCAAGGGGAAGCTTCAGCTGCTGCGTTGTCGTCGAGTACCTGGATCTCCTGGTTCGCTGCCATCGCATTGCCGGCCAGCTGAGAGACGAGACCACCGGGATCGCGTTCGGCGGCGACCTCCCCTGCGGACTGTGCGGTCACGATCTGCGCGCGTAGGAAGGTCCACCATCGACGCACCGTATCTTCGAGGAAGGCGCACAGGTCGCCGGCCTGTTCGTCCAGCTCACGTGATGCACCGGTAACGAAACAGCCGTTGGGGAACGGGCCGTTGGCCCGGTAGTTGCACCACCTGTCGATGGCTACGTGCAGACGCGCCGGACCGGTTTCGGTTGCGCGGCTGCTGGCGTGAGGTGGGCGGCGATCTGGTCTGGTGGCTACGATGTCGTGCCCGCTTCAGCTCACCGCAGCCAAAGGCTGATTGAGGAGAATCCGCAGTGCGTAGGTCATCGCGCGCGTGGCCCCTGGTGCCACTCGCTGCTCTGCTGGTGGCGGGATGCTCCTCCTCGGAATCTCCGGTGACAACGTCCGCCAAGCCCGCCGCGGAAGGCACGGCGGCCGTACCGATCAAGGCAGATGGAGTCGACAAGAGCTCCATCTGCCAAGCCGCGCTCACGGATGCCCAGCAGCAGGCCGCCGGTATCGAGGACACCGAGCCCGACTCGGACAAGGGCGAGGTCAGTTGCTACTTCTTGATGACGTCCGACGAGGACAATCCGGCAGGCTACGTCGTCAGCCTGCTCAAGGACGAAGCCGCACTGCTCCAAGTCGCCGACGCGACGGACCCGAGCCCGACAAAGGCCGTCCCTGTGATCCTCAAGGGGCGTAACGCTGCGCGGCAGGTCATGTACGGCGACACCTGGCGGGCGTCGCTCACGGTGGACATCGGAGCGGGGCAGTTCCTGTACGTCGAGAGGTATTCGCCCGCCCACCTGATAGCCGAGAAGGACCTCAACAGCCAGGTGCGCAAGGTGGCTGGACAGGTGCTGGAGAATCTGGGGAGGAGGCGTGCGTAGCGGAATCGCCGTGGTCTCCATTTGCACCGGGGCGGTCCACAGCGGCTGGTCCGGTCGGCGACCCACCGGCAGGGCCACTATGGGTTTGGGAGGAATCCGTCGGCCGGCAGTGTGAGAGCGGCGAGGCCAGCGGGGCCGCGAGGTGGAGTAGCCCGGCGCCCGTCACCACGTTGGTCACGGGCACGCCGTGATCAGAGAGTGGACCGCCTTGCCCGATGGAAGATCCCATAGGCGCACCCCCGTCCCGCCCGCGGAGGCAAGCATGCCTCGCGGGACTTGAGGTACAGGGCAGCAAGTTCCGTCACGGAATCACCTGAAATCGTGATCCTCTGTGGCAGCCCGAACCAGCGGCTCTGCTTGTTGCCCGCCGAGCGGGTGCACCTGGTGTCGTACGGCATCGACACCACCGCCTTCTACGCCGGACGCATCATGCACCTACCCCGCCGCTTGGATGCGCCAACGCCTCCCACCTCCTCCCAGTCCTTGCCCCCTCACCAAGCACCACCGTGGCTGCTGAGGCATACGCCGCGACCCGGCCACGACCGACGCCCCCTCACAGACCAACGGCTCCGTCTACATCGGCAGGAACGGGCTCGGCGCTCCGTGCCAAGAGATGCGCAGAACGTCGCGGGCACGGGTGGTGGCGACGAAGAGCTGGTTGCGGCTCTTCTTCAGTTCGCGTTCGTAGCGCTTGGGATCCCTCTTCTCATACTTCTCGACGATCGTGCTGCGCGGCAGGACACCGTCGCTCGCGCCGACCACGGCGAGTTTCTGGTACTCAAGCCCCTTGAAGCGATGCATGGTTCCGATGTGGACCTCGCCGCCGCCCTGCGGACCGTCCTTGGTGAGGGTGGCAGTGGTGATGCCGTGCTTCATCTCCAGATCGGCGGCGACCCTTCCGGCCATGTCGCCGTCGGCGACGCAGACGGCCATGGCGCCGCTGGGGTCGCGCACGGTGCCGTCCTCGGTCGGCTGGACAATCTCCTCGCGCCAGCGCTTCAGCGCCACGGCGAGCCGGGTGATCTCGTCGTCCCAGTCGGTGCAGGAGACCAGTTCGGGGTCGGGGCCGCGCAACAGGGAGTGGTAGCCGTCCAGGTTGTCGGTGCTGTCGTCGAGATCGTCGTACGTGCCGTCGCCGACGACTCTGGCAGCCTTGTCGAGGATCTCCTGGGTAGTGCGGTAGCTGAGGGTCAGCTTCGAGGCACGGCCTCGGATGTGGATGCCGACGGTGGACAGGGTGACTTGGCGGTCGTAGATGCGCTGGTGGGTGTCGCCCGCGATGAACAGGTCGTCGGCCCCCTGGGCCACCATCGCGCGCAGCATCTTCCAGTGGGCCGGGCTGAGGTCCTGAGCCTCGTCGACGACGACGTGCCGGTAGCGGTGGCGCAGGTATCGCATGCCCGAACTCTTGGCGTCGAGGTGGATCAGATCGCCGCCGCCGACCTCTTCCTTGCGGTCAGCACGGATCTGGATCTTGCGGGCGCGTTCCATTTCATAGCGTGCCGCGCGCTCGGCGGCCTGGGCCCAGGTCTCGCGGTTGATGCCGTTCAGGCGCAGGGTGAGCTGGTCGAGGATCTTCCAGATGGCGGCACGTTCGGGACGGGTCAGCGCCTTTCCCATGCCGGCCCGGCGGGCCTTGAAGTAGTCCTGGCGGGTGGCGAGGGACTGGCCAAGGACGATCTGTTCCCACTCGTCGAGGAGGAATTCGGCCTCCCAGCGCTTCTCGTCGTACTCGAAGAGGATCTCCCGCAGGACTTCCAAGGCCTTGTCGTCGGTAGTAAGGGAGCGCTGGGAGCCGGGGGCGGTGTTCTCGTTGAGGACGCCCTGAGCGAGCTGGTCGATGTGCTTGATGTCGACGCGTTCCAGCAACTCGGGTCCCACCAGGGAAGTGAGGCGTGAGCGCAGGTCAGCGGTGAGGTTCTTGGTGTAGGTGGTGAGCAGGATCGGCTTGCCGTGGCCGGGAGGCAGTTGGGATGCGAGGCGTGCTACGCGGTGCAGCGCGACGATGGTCTTGCCGGTGCCCGGTCCGCCGCTGACACGCGCGGGACCGTTGTAGTGTCTCTCGACGGCCTTGCGCTGAGTGGGGTGGAGGTAGACCTTCCAGGCGCGGAAGTCGCCTTCGGCCAGTACGTTGCGAATATCGTCGTCGACGGTGGTGACCGCGGTGCGGGACAGGGCCGCGACCATGTCGTTCTCGAAGCCGGGCTCAAGTTCGGCGGCGGCGGGCCGGGTAATCTCGTCCTCGACCTCTTGGATGTCCATGCCGGAGCCGAGTCCGGTGAGAACCTCGGCGGTCAGCCGCGGAGCACCGGCGATGAGCTGATCGAGCTCTTCCTCAGTAGTGACCGTGAGCGCGAGGTCGACGAGGGCTTCGGCCACGCCGAGGCGGCGCAGATCTTCGGCGGTGCAGTCGCCGATCACCGGTCGTACGGCCGCGGCGGAAGCGGGTGCGGGGACGGCCGCCTCCTCGTCCGGGACCGCGGCACGCGGCTGCGCCGCCGAGTCCGAAGCCGAGGGCTCCATGACCGGTGCGACAGGCAGTGGAGCCTCAGGCTCGATCCCGGCCTCCGCCTCGTCCGCGGCCGGCGTCAGCTGAAGTCCCGCGCGCCGCAGCACGCTCTGGCCGACCACACCGAGATCGACGAACTCGATCTCACCGGTGACCCGGTTGATCGCGACGGACAGCTCTTCGTAGACGTCCTTACGGTGCCGGACGGCCACGACCAGCCACTGCCGGACACCGTCGGCGCCGACCCCGGCACGGGCCAACAGCGCCCGGTACTTGGGGTTGATCCTGGCCCGGTAGATGCAGCCGTCCCCCTTGAGCGGCTTGAGGTCGAGACTCGGGTGATCGGGGTTCTGCCGGAAGAGGTGGCAGAAATCGTAGAACTTCGTCTTGACCGACGAGTCCATCTTGTAGAGCTCGTTCTCGGCCTTCTGGTACAGGCTCAGGCGGGCTGTCATCGTGCGGCACTCTGTTCGTCGGCATCGGGCAGTGCGGCGAGAAGCGCGTCGACGTCGGCGAGCCACTCCTCGGCGGTTCGGACGGTGTATCCCGCGTCGCGGTAGGCGGTCCAGGTCTTGACGCTCTCCTCGTCCTCTTCGTCGTACAGGTCGACCATGACGGCGAGTTTGTGCTCGGCGTCGGGCCAGGCGAAGTCGGCGAGCCAGCCTCGTTCGCCGAGCTCGTAGCCGTACGCGGGGGCTTTCTTCCCTCGGTCGGCGAGGAGGTGCGCGAGGCGGGTGAGCGGGTCGTCTGGTCCTTCCTCGTCGAGGAGTTCGAGGATTTCCCGATCCCAGAGCAGGTCGCGCAGGGCCGCCTCGACGCGAGAATCACCCGCGGGCTCGCGCGCGATCAGGCCGGCTCCCGCCGCCGCGCTGCCGTGGCGCATGACGAGGGATTCGAGTTCGCCGACGCCGCCGAGCGCCTTGAGTACGGACGGGGCGAAATCGCCGGCTACGGAGGTGGTCAGCTGGGCGCCGTCGCCGCCGTCGTACGCGAGGAACTGCAGGATGTTGGACCACTGGAGCCAGGCGCGCCAGCGCGTCTTGTGCTCCGGCGTGCCGAGCTGGGCCGGGTCGGTGTCGTTGAGACAGGCCAGCGCGGTGAAACGCTGTGTGGCCCCGTCGACGAGGAGTGCGACGGGCAGGCTGGAGGCGTCGCACGCCTGGAAGAGGTTGAGGGTGCCGGATCCCGTGACGGGTGACGGGTCGATGTCATCGGTGTCGCCCCAGGCCTGGAGCACCAGGCCGAGCCGCTCACGCGCCTGCGCGGGGGTGCCGTTGCCGACGAGCAGTTTCTTGTCGCCTCCCAGGAGACCTCCCACCACGGCGGTCGCCCGCTTGCCCCAGACCGCGTTGTCCGGTCCGCGCAGGTAGGAGAGCAGCATGCCCATCGGGTCGGCGAAGGCGGTATCGGCGAGGTCGTCCCCGCCGCCGTACAGCTGCCTGGCGACATCACGCGCGCTGTGCGGGTACGGCGGCCACACAGCCTCAACGGTCTCCCGCACGGCCGCACCCGTACCAGAAGCCGTGGCCTTCTGCTCGAAGGCATCGAGGTCGTCCCACGTCAGCTGGAACACGATCCGGCCATCTGCGCGCAGCCGGTTGCGCTTGTCGGCGTCGCCCGCGAGCCGGTTGTGCTTGCGCGTGGCGTGGTAGCGGTGCCCGTCCAGATAGACAGTGACCTTCTGCTTAGGTCCATCGGTGCGTTCGAAGGTGAAGTCGGTACGCGTGAAGCCCTCGTTGCGCTGAGCGGTGAGCCGCCAGCCGTGCACCGTGCCTGCCTCATCCAGGCGCAGGTATCCGCTGTTGTCGCCGCTCTCGTCGAGAACGGTGTCATCTCGCTTGGCGGCCCAGCCGCGCAGGGCCTTGAGGAACCGGGCCTCAAGGTCGGACTCGACCTGTCCGTCCAGGCCGATCTGGTCGGTGTTGCCGACCTGTTCGGTGTCCCAGGCGTCGGTGTCGGCGCCCAGAAGCTCGTCGAGGATCTCCAGAGCGGCCTGGCGCGACACGTACTCGGCGTGCCGGTCCTCGGCGTAACGCAGCATGCAACGGTGACATGCTGCCCTGCTCTCGTCGTTGCAGGGGCAGTCGACCAGGATGCTGCGGGCGTCCTCCAGGACCTGCCGGAAGTCGGCCGGGGCGGTGAGCCGGTCGAGGTAGCCGGTGCCGTGCGGCAGCTTGTCGTACAGGACCAGGAAGTTGCGCTTCTCTCCGGTGGCCTGGTCGGGCATGGAGGCGAGCGTGGTGTCCAGGTGCTGCGGGTCGCCGCCGAAGGCGTGGTCCACGCCGAGGCGAAGGGCCGCCTGGAAGGAGTGGATCTTCTCCTCGACCAGGACGGTTGCGGCAGGCAGCAGGATGCGCAGAGCCTCCGTCTCCAGCTCGTGCGCGAGCAGGACCTGTTCCTGTGGGACGCCCTTCGTTCCGCGTCGTACCGGGCACCACGGGGTGTGATGCTTGACGTCGCTCTGGCGGTTGGCGGAGTTGTCGACGGCGTCACGGTCGTCGTCGAAGACCGGCCGCCCGTCAGCGCTGGCGGCCCCGCAGGAGGTACACACCTGGAATGGCGCGATGCGTACGCTCTTGCCGGCGAGCTGGTCGTTCTCCTGCGCGCCGATGCGTAGCGGCCCGGTGTTGATCTTGCGGATCACGGCCCTGCGGGTGTAGTCGACGCCGAAGATCTCACGCTTGTGCCGCCAGGACTTTCCGGCCACGAAGTGCTCAGGTGCGATGTCCACCATGTCGATCACGGTGTAGAAGCGCCGGTCACGGTCGTCGCTCTCGTCGCCGATCCGCGCGTCGTCGCGCTTGGCGCGCGCGGTGACGACGGTGGGCTGCACGATCTGCCACAGGCTGCCGGAGTCGGCGATGGCGTCGTCACCGCAGCGCGGGCAGGGTGCTATGTCGTTCTCGGCGCGCTCAGTGCGCACGTACCCGCAGGAGGGACAGAACCGCCAGGTGCGCCAGTCCTGTTCCTTGCCGGTGACGATGTCGATGCCGGTGATGCGGTGTTTGTAGCCCTCAGCGTAGAAGGTGTTCCCGGGGGCGAGTTCGGACAGCGCATAGGCGCGCGGCCGCTCGTAGGGGTACGTCTTCGACTTGTAGCGCGGCTTCTGGTCGGCCGGTGCGGGTTCAGGCCAGTAGACGGTGGCGTCCAAGGTCGTCGTGGCGTCGGCCAGCGCGTAGTTCGGCAGCAGCCCCAGGTCGCACAGCACGGTCTGGGACGGCTGCCGCTGCCGAGCTCCGCCCGCCTTGGACAGGGCGTGCCACTCGGCCGCCAACTCGGCCTTCGTCCGCTCCTGCTCCTCGTCGCCGTCCTTCAGTTCGTCGATCGCCGCCCGGATGGTGCGGATGCGGTTGCGCAGCTTGTTGTTCTCGCGCTCCCACTCCCGCTCGGCTTTCTCCACGGCGCTGCGGATGCCGCGCGTCGCAAACTGCTTGAGCTCCCCGGCGGCGATCTCGCTCACACCGGTCGGGAAGAGTGCCAGGAAACCCGCGACGAGTTCCTCTCCCTGTGCAAGGGCGGCATCGACAAGGTCGGCGAGGTAACCGGAGGGCCCGAACAGCTCATCCACCCTGTGAGACAGTGCGGCCAGCGGCTTCCCGTCCTCTCGCAACAGCCGCCCGCGCGCCGCCAGGTCGAGCAGATGAGCGGTGTACTGGCGGCGCAGGATCTCGATCGCCGAAAGGTATGAGCCGGGCGGCACGATCAGCCCGTCGATCATCTCGCGCGGCTGCTCCAGAAAGTACTGGTCACGCCGCGAACGGTCCGGGATCGTCAGAAGGAACGCATTCCCCGTACGCCGGCCCGCGCGCCCCGCCTGCTGCGCGTAGTTCGCCGGCCGGCGGGGCAGCGCGCCGAGCACCACGGCGGACAGGTCGCCGATGTCGATGCCCATCTCCAGCGTGGGCGTGCAGGACAGCACGTTCGGGTCGTTGAACCCCTCTCCCTTGCGGAATGCCTCTTCGACGCGCTCGCGCCGGGCCCGGGAGAGCAGGCCGGTGTGCTCGGCGGTGATGACCTGGTACGTGCCGGCCCGCCGGTACAGGCTGCGGTAGTAGTCCTCGCGGTAGTCGCGGTCCCGGTCGTGCCGGTCCACGGTTTCCCGCCACCGGTCTCCGGCGATGAGCCGTCCGGTCGAGCAGCGGTACGCGGGGCAGGGCTGCCGGTGGTACTGGTCGAGCAGTGTGGGATGCACGGTCTGCTCCCAGAAGCACTTGGGGCAGCGCACGTAGGCCTCGTTGACCTCCTTGTCGGCGAGCAGTTGCAGCCGCAGTGCACCGGGCTGGAGCCCGTACAGACGGGCCGTCGTGTCGCGCGGAGTGCGCGCCGAGAGAAGCCCTGCGTCGGCGAGGCGGGGCAGGAGACGCACCCAGAAGTCGTCGGCCTGCTCGCGGGTCATGTCCAGGCAGCGCTGCGCCCATGTCTGGAACCAGGACAGGCGTCCGGCCGCGAAGTCGAACTCGCTCTTCTCCTTGGGCCGGGCAAGGAGGAACGTCGGCGCGGCGACTCCGCTCGGGAAGGCCTTCATGCCGCGCGGCCGGCCGCCCCAGATGTAGAAGCGGCTGGTCCCCGCTTCGTCCAGGAACTTGGCGAGCCATCGGTGCCCGACCGCGCCACGCGTGCGAAGCCGCTCCAACGTCCCGCGAAGGAAGGCGAAATAGCGCGCGTCGTCGTGCTCGGTGATCTGAAGTCCGCGCTGCGCGGCCTCTTCGTGCGCGGCGCGCGCGAGGGCGATGGCCGCCTGCGCGTCGGGGATGTCCACCCAGGAGGCGGCGGTACGGGTCAGCTCCAGCGTGCGCCCGTTGCGGGAACGGTGGCCGAACTCCATCGCCGCCTCGAACGCGAAACGCTCCCCTATGAGGTCCCACGTCCGCTTGTCCCCGCCGCGCCCCTTGCCCGAGAGCAGCCGGTCCACGCCCGCGTCGTCGTGCAGGTCCGGCGGTACGACGGCGGCGAGCGTCTCACGGTCGGTGGTGGCTTCGACGACGTCGGCGATCAGGTCGTTGAGGGCACTGGGCCGCTGCTCGCCGAGGTGCTTGGCGAACAGGGCCCGCAGCGAGAAGGTGTACGAGCGCGACGCGACGAACCCGGCCCGGTGCGCGGCGTCCTGCACCGAGTCGTTGAACATCAGCGTCTTCGTCTCACGCTGTGCCTTGTCCATCTCCCCGCCGGTGAACAGCTGGGTGACGGATGCGGCCGCAAGGGCTGCCGAGCCGGTACCGAGGAAGCGGATCGCGTTGTGGGTGCCGCAGGCCGGACACCAGTCGTCCTTGGCGGCCCGCTCGGCAGTGTCGCCTAGAAGGACGAGCACGAAGGCCGAATCGGCGGTCACGGGACGCGGGCTGCCGTCGCCGTCGTAGTCCTCGATCGGGTCGGGCAGGCGAAGACGGCCCGCCGCACCGTCGAGGACCATGAGAACCCCGGCACCACCAGTGGTCAGCGCCTTCTGCGCCGCGCGGTCGATCTTCGTCCGGCCGTTGCCCTCGCGGGCCTCGTTGTCGGTGGCCGCGACCAGCATGCGCACCTTGGCCTTGTCGGCCGTCACGGAGGCCCGGCGGATCTTGTGGGGCTTGAAAGTCAGCTCCTCCATGTCCGACTCGGGCGCGAGGACGGACCACCCGGAACGCCCGCACTCCCGGCAGTACACGGCAGGCAGGAACAGGTCGGTGTCACGGGAGGTCGTGGTGTCCGGCGTGGCCCGTGACGGCGTCGTCGCCCCGTCGCCGTCCCATGCGAACTCGGCCCGCGGCCACGGCAGTACACCCCTGAGCATGCGCGTCACGGACCGCGCCCATTGATGCAGCTCCACCTGTACGAGGGGGCGGGAGAGGCCCTCAGGCGCGTCCGGATCGCGCGCTACGGAGAGCAGGGCGATGAACCGGGCGAGAGCGAGCGCGGCGAGGTGCGGGCGAGTGGTGATCGCCTCTTCCCAGCGCTTCGCTCCGCTGCGGCGCATCACATCGAGGATCTCGTCGTACGTACGGACGTTGCCGTCGAAAGCCTTGAGGACGGCGTATGTGAGCCGGTTGCGCTTGAGGGCTCGTCCGAGTTCGACCGGGTCGGTGATGCGGACGCCGGTGACGACCTCGGCGAGTGCGGCCGGCGCGTCGGGGCCGGACGCCGGATCGGGCAGGGTCGTGATCGCCTCGGGGAACGGGACCTCGCCGGGCAGGAACTTCGCCTCGGGGATGAACGCGTCCACGGTCTGCCGGTCCTCGCCGACGATCGCGTCCTCGGTGAAGGCGGTGCCGAAGACGTTCGTGGCGACCGACAGCAGGTCGCGTACGCCATCGGCGTCCGTGCCGGAGGCGAGGGTCGCGGAAGTGGCCACGGGCGTGATCGTGCCCAGCGGCCGGTCGGGGTGGGCGGCCCCGACGGCGGAGGCGAGACGGCGCAGGAGCATGGCGACGTCGGTGCCCTGGGCACCGTCGTAGGTATGGAACTCGTCCACGACGACGTACCGGATGTCGCAGTCCTGCCAGAGCGGCGCATCGGCGGCGCGCTGGAGGAGCAGGTCGAGCATCTTGTAGTTGGTGATCAGGATGTCCGGCGGGGACAGCTGCATGTCCTGGCGGCGGGTGTAGACCCGGTCGTACTCGGTCGCGGCCTTGTCCCCGATGTACAGGCCGGCACGGACGCGGTTCAGCGCGTCGTGCTCGGTGAGCAGTTCGTTGATACGGCCGGCCTGGTCGGTGGCCAGGGCGTTCATGGGATAGAGGAAAACGGCCTTGACGCCGTTGCGGCCTGCGGCCCGCTCACGGGCGCAGTGGTCGAGGACGGGGTAGAGGAAGGACTCCGTCTTGCCGGAGCCGGTGCCGGTGGTGACGAGGGTGGGTTCGGGGGTGTGCCCGTTGCGTGTGGTCAGGCGCGCGAAGGCGCGGGCCTGGTGCGCGTACGGCGCCCAGCCGTCCGTACGGCGCCAGTCCAGGTGCTCCTGCCACCCGTCGTCGGCGCGGGTGAAGGGGGTCCGCAGGCGGAGGTACGGGCCCCGGAACATCCCGTCCGTCTCGTCCCCGAGAAACGCGTGCAACGCCTTCCGCACACCCTCGTCGGCGAGCCCGTACGTGGTGGACAGGTACTGGAGCAGACTCTCCTTCAGCCCCTGCGCTTCGAGCGTCGGCCTCACGGCTTCGGAACCTCCATCTTGACGGGGTCCCACAGCCCCTGGGCGATGGCCTCGTTAAGGCGCCGGGTGAAGTAGGCGTGAGCCGCCCGCATTTCGCGCTCGCGGTCGGCCTTGTAGAAGGGGGCGGTGTAGCCGTCGGGGACGGGGGGTGCGGTGTCGGGCAGCGGGGTGGCGGGGTCGGCGGGGAGTACGCCTTCGGGGCTGGGGTCGCCCGCGGCCTCGCGGAAGGCTTCGAACTGGGTCCAGTGGTCCTTGGTCTGGTCGAAGCCGTACGTGTTCCGGGCCCCGGCAATCTTCCGCTCGGTGGCGTCGAACCACGTCACCTGGTCGTAGCCCTGCAACACCGGGAACCGGGCTCGGTACATGGCGATCAGCGTGTCCGCGTCGATGCCGAGCCAGACAGCGACCAGCGCGTCGATCTCCACGAGTGCGGCACGACGGGCGTACTCGGTACGGAGCGCGGTGTCGCGCTGCCAGAAAGGAGTGACGGCGTGCAGTCGCGTCCGCATGCCCGGCCAGGTGATTGCCCAGGGTTCGTATGCCTGCCACCTGGGGTCGTAGAGGTTGGACCAGAGGTCGGCGTAGGCGGTGGTCAGGCAGTTGAGACGGAGGGTACGGAGGAGGAGGGCGGGGGTTAGGGGGTGATCTGACTGCGGTGCCGGCAGGCGCTTGGCCTGAGCAACGTCAAGATGCCCGACGCCGGCGGTCCGCAACAGGTAGTCCAACGGCAACGAAGCCAGGAAACCCGCTGCAAGAGACGTTCCCCGAGAGCTCGTTACTCGGGTGGAACGGACTGCGTGAATGTGCGTCGTGCCAGGCGGCACGATCGCACCGTACAGCGCTCGCTCAGTATCGGGCGCGACCATCTCACGCCACGCCACCCTGTATCGCTCGCTGTACGACATACCGGCCTTCTCCCACAGAGCCGTCTCGATCTCGACGTCCTCAACTTCCCCCAGCTTGACCTTTCGTTTCTCGGCAATCTTCCGCCGCGCCAGCTCCCGCTCCTCGTCCGACGCGAGCAGCGCCTCGTACGCATCCCAGTCAGTCCACCGGTCTTGCGCCCCCAGGAACACCTCCTCAGAGGCCACCCGCCGGTACTCCGACTCCGGTACCGCGTCGTCCGCGAGCGCCTGTGGGTCGAGACCGCGCGCCTCGCCAGCGCCCTGGCTGGGCTGTTTGAACAGCGGGTTGGCCACGCCGATCTGCGGCCCCTTCAAGATCACGTCGTTCCACGACGTGGCGTAGTAGTCGTCCTGGCCGTCAATGCCAGTGTTGTAGTCGATGAGCCGCTGGTCCTTGTCGGGGCCGAACTGGGCCTTCTTGGAACCACTTTCGTGGTAGCCAGCGGAAATGTCCGGTTCCAGAGCGCCGAGCCGCAGCGGGTAGAGGCCCAGCGCATCGATCGCCGGGTCCTCTGCTGTACTCACCGGCGTGAGCAGCCGGGTGTGCTCTACCGGACCTTGGTCACCAGCGAGCCGCTGCCAGCGCTTCAGGGTGTCCGTCGTCACGCGGACCACGCGCTTCGGGTGCGGGCGCTCGTCCCAGTCTCCGTCGAACTTGAGCCCAGGATCAGCGCCTGTGTTGTCCGCACTCGCCGAGTACCGCAGCGCATCAACGGCGTACAACCACGAGAGCGAGTCGAAACGGATCGGTCCCGCATTGCCGTAAATGTGCATTCCGAAATGGGTGGCATCACTGACGGGCCTTGGGAAGAAACGCTGACCGGCATTGACGAAGTCACCGTGAACCCGCAGGCGCCTGTATGCCGCCGCCCGCAGCTCAGTTTCCTTGTCACCGAACAGATGAGAGTCAGGATGCAGCATGCCGACAGTTCCATATAGGCTGGAGTGATCCCACACCTCACACATGAACCCCCGATAGAGGTCCGGCTGGCTCCCCGCGATCAGCGGATACACCGGCACGGATGACAGATAACCGGCCGTCGTCACCGTGTTGGTCACCTCGCCGAGCAAGTACCTCTGCACTTCCCCACGCGCAAGCTCCGTCTCCCGCCGCCGGTTCTTCTCCTCCGCCTTCGGCTTCTCCGTGAGCATGAACCAGGGTTCGTACTCCGCAAGGACAGGGTCTTCCTTCCACGTGGGCCGCACCCAAGGCGGATTCCCCACCTGTAGGTCAAACCCTCCACCCTCCCCCGCGAACACCCCCGCAAAGTCCAACTCCCAGTGCAGGAATCCTTGTTCATCGGCGATGTCCCGCACCACCCGCATCCACGGATACCGCTGCTCGACCGCCTTCCGGGCCTCATCCATATCCATCTCAGGCTGGGTCTGGATGACCTCTTCGAGGTGCTTCAGCTCCTCCAGGGAGTCGACAGAGGACACAATCGTGCCCTCCTTCACGTCCCTCCTGCCGACCATGGACTCCAGGAAGTCGAGCCAGTCCGCCAGATTCGTCAGCGGGACGATCGCACGACGAGGGGCCAGGCCGTTCCTCTGCTTCTTCGTCCCCGAAGCCGTCCGCCTCTCCTTGATCTCCTGCTGATCGACGACCTCGCCCTCGGCTTCGACGCCGAAGGCCATCTGCTCGACATACCGGGGCGCCGGCGCCCCGGTCGCCGAAGCCAACAACCCGTCCAGGTCGACGCCCTCCCTCACCGCAACGACCGGCGTCGTCGCGTACTCCGGGTCCGTCCCGTCCAGCAGCCCCACCTGCTCCAGCGGCCAGAACCACAGCGCGCACCAAGCATCCATGACCTGCTTGAGCCGCCAGTACGGAGAGCCCTCGGCCTCGAAGAGGTCCGCGAAGACCTGCTCCTTGGTCAGGGGCAACACACCGTCATCCGCGTTCCCCTTGTCGCGCCTCAGGAAGCCGTACTCCTCCCCCGTGGCGCCCCACACGTCGACCGTGCGCGCGATCTCCCGCTCGCTGAGCTCCATCCGCTTGGCGACGAGCTGCCACAGGAACTCGACGCGTCGCGCCACCGCCTGCAGACGGGCGAGTTCACTCCTCTTTCCGCCCGTCGCCTTCGGCTTCTTGCCGATAGCCGACTTCCACGCCTTCAGCTGCCGCACCCGCTCCCCGGCCAGCTGCTCGACGAGCTTCTTCGCATCGCCGCTCGCGCCCGCGACCGCGCCCCACCCGGGGGTCGGCAGCAGGAATTGATGCACTGCTCCCTCGGGCAGCGCCTGCTCGCTGCTGTCCTCCCGAGACCGGAACGGCAGCTTCGTCGGCGTAACCGCCCCGATCGTCCGCTCCTTCTTCACCCGGTCCAGCTCATAGACCCAACGCCGCGCCCCGATCAGCGAGTTGCCGCGCCGCAGGTGCAGTCCGAACCACGGCGCACGCATGCCGGGGTGCATGGTGTTCAGCCACAGGGACACCTCGGCCAGTTCGACGCCGGTCGAGTTCAGGTCGATCCCGTACGCGTTGTGCAGTGCGATATACGCCTTGACCTTTTGCTTCGCGTCCAGCGCCTTCGACGTGTCCAGGCTGACGCCCAGCTCCTCCTGCCGCCGCTTCAAGTACTCCTCGGCGACCTGGTTGATCGCCTCGTTCAAGAACGCGCCAGACCCCAGCGCCGGCTCGCAGATCGTGAACTTCAGCAGGTCGCTCGCCCGTGTCTCGGCCGTGACGCGGTGCTTGAGCGCCAGCTCGACCGTGACCTTGGTCAGTGATTCGGGCGTGTAGTACGAGGCGGACGTCTCGCGGTCGCGTCCCGCGAGCCGGTAAACGAACGTCCCCTTGCCGTACTTCTTCGGACCGCGCAGGCCGTACTGCTCGGCGTCCTGCACCGAATACACGACGTGCGTGTTCTCCGGATAGTCGCTCAGCCGGTGTGCGGGGATGAGCCACGAGCCCTTCTCGGGGTCGCCGTACTGCTTGCCGCCGCTCTTGTTACCCGGCTTGGCGACCTCGGCGAGTTCCTCCTCCGCGATCCTGCCGGTGTAGGACATCAACCCCTCGTAGACCGCGCCGAGTTGGTTGATCCCCAGATTCCGGTACGAGATGAAGCCGCCCTGCCGGCCCTTCGCTCCCGCCTCCTTCATGGTGAGCAGGCGCAGTACCTGGTGCAGGGCCTCGTTGCGCAGCCGCAGGTCGAGCCACTGCGGCTGCGTTTCCTCGTCGCACTCGGGGTGGAGGACATTCCGGCCGATGAGCGTGATGGCCTTCGGGTCGAAGAGTTCGCTGCGCAGCGCCTCGAAGCGCAGCCCGCGAAGCTCACTGCGCTCACCGGCGTCCAAGTGATCATCACGCTCGGTACCGTGCGAACGGTGCCCGAAGTTGACCTTGTTGAAGAGGACGTCGAGCGACGCGTACAGATGGAAGCCGCCCCGGCTCTCCTCATCGATCAGCTTGCGCTCGCGCGCCACCAGCTCCCGCAGCCGGGCGACCGAGTAGCCCGCCTCGTAAGTGGAGTCGTCGGCGGGCAGGATGCCGAGTTCGGGGCGGGCCTCCGCGTACAGCAGGAACAGGATGCGGTAGAGGTACCGCAGCGACTCGCGGGTGAGCTGCTTGGCGAAGGGGCCCTGCCGCGGGTCCTCGATTTCGATGGGCTCTACGCCTGCCTCGCGAAGACGCTCCAGTACCTCGTTGGCGATGATCTCCACGGAGCGCTGAAGCCCCTTGCGCAGTTCGGAGTTGACGCCGACGGCGTTGTCACGCGATGCCTTGAGCAGGTCGTCGATGCGGCGGCCCTTGCCGTCCGCGCGCGGGGCGAGCATGTCGTGGGAGAAGAGCGAGGCGAGCAGTGCGAGCTCGCCGGACTTCGAGGTGTCGTTACGGCCCAGAGCCGCGTCCAGGCTCGCGGCGAGGTAGCGGCCTTCGGCCCAGGCCGTGCGATCGGCGAGCACAAGGACTCCGCCGCACAGCAGGATCACGATGCGCGGCGGCTCGCCGCCCGCCTCGGGCAGTTCGCTCTGGAACAGCCAGCCGGCCAGCTTCTCCCCGGCCGTGAGCGTGCCCTCGGCGGTCTTGAGCGGGTGCAGGACCGCCCCCGGCCCGTCGGCGTCGAGGGCGTCGTCCAGACTGTCGGTCCAACCGCAGTCGAGCGCGACGATGCCGTCACCGTGCCAGGCGACATGGAGCTCATACTCCCTGCCGGCGTTGTGCACGGTGAGCGTCCGGCCGGTCGGCTCCTCGTACCCCAGGGCCGCGAGGACGTCCGCGTGCCAGGCGGCGACCCGCTCGGCCCACTCACCGCCCAGGTACTCACCCGCGCCCGCGAGCCGCGGCCGTACGGTGGCGGTGTACTCGCCACGCAGCTTCGGCAGCAGCTCGCGCGGGGTGAGCCGGGAGTCGTGCGGGTCGGTCTCGCGGTGTGTCCAGAGACTGAACAGGCCCTCCTCGCCCGCCTTGCTGCGCTTGAGGGTGTTCTCCAACTCCTCGCTGAAGTAGTGGGCTGCCAGGTATTCACCGCGGTTGGCGAAGGAGTCATAGGTGTAGCTCATCGGGCGGACTCCTCGCGGTGCGCGGCGGGGTGAAGGGGTTCGAGTACGCCGAGGACCCGCAGCATCGGGTCCCCCGCGGTACGCAGGCGTCGTACGAGATCACGGCGCCGCTCAGCGGTCTCGGACACCTCCTGCTTACGCTTGCTGGTGCCGACTGCGAAGAGGGCGTCCTGTTCCCAGTCGCGCACCTTGTCCTCGTACGGGGCGAGGTAGGCGTCGACCTGCCGGTCGTAGTCGGCGCGGCGCTCGCGCAGATGTGCCTCGGCCGCGTCGACGGCCGGGGACACCAGCGACTGCAGGAGTTCAGGAGCGAAGGGCTTGTCTCGGCCGGGCATCTCGGGGCCGACACCGCAGGCGGCCAAGAACGCGGAGTCCATGCGCCACACGCGGGGGTCGTCCTCGGCGAGTCCGGTGACGGCCATCCATTCGACCACCGTCGGGCGGCCCGCCGCGTTGGAGTAGACGCCTTGGAGGAGGAAGACCGGCCCGGTCAGCGCGGCCGGAAGGCCGGGGTCGACGGCCGCGGCCTTGGCCGCGTCGGCCCGGTAGGCGAGGACGAACGTCTCGTCGTACTTGAGCTTGGCGAGGACCTTGTCCGTCACCCAGTCCAGGACCGGGTGGATGTCGCCGACGTAGCTGACGTTGGGCCACTGCGAGGTGGGCTCGTCGCCCTTGCCCTGCTTGGCGTTGCGGGCCGCCTCCAGGCGCTGGGCGGCGTACGCCTTGTCGAAGGTGATCTTCAGGGCGCCGTCGTAGCGGGGGGTGGTGAGGATCCGCTCCTGTACGAGGTACGACTTGGGCAGCTCGCGGAATCGGTACTGCAGGTCGTCGGGCGGCGTGAATTCGATGCGGCCGCCCGCCGTCTCCGGCCGCCAGTCCAGAGCATCTCGCTCGGCTTCCGGATAGATCAGGTCCATCGCGGCATGGAAATAGGCCCGGCTGTCGGCGAAGACGTGCGGTACGTCGGCCTCGCGCACCGAGGCCTTGACGCTGACCGCCTGCATTGCCGTGGGATCGCTGAGACGGGCGTTGGCGTTGGCCAGGAGATCGGCGAGCACTCCGCCGGCGCTCTCCTGGGACTGCTTGATGGACCGGTCGACCGTGCTGCCTTTGATGAGATCGCGGGTGAGGCGGTCCTCTTCCTTCTTGTCGTCGTACAGGCCCGTGACCGCCTCCGCGCTTCCCTCGCCGCTCTCGATCTCGTGCGCCTGGGCCTCACGGCGCAACAGGCGGGTGCCGACGAGCCGGTCGTCGAGGGTGAGTTGCTCGCCGGTCTCCTCGTCGCGCCGCCAGGGCACGTCGGCGGTGAGGGTGAGGGCGCGGAACTCGGGGCTGATCGCCTGCCCGTAGCGGTCGACGCGGCCGTTGCGCTGCTCGATACGGATCAAGGACCAGGGCAGGTCGTAGTGGACCAGGTCATGGCACTGGTGGTGCAGGTTGACGCCCTCGGAGGCGATGTCACCGGTGAAGAGCAGGCGTACGGGTTCGTCGGCACGGCCGAAGCGGTCGATGATCTCGCGCTGCTGCTGGTCGTTGGTCGTATCGCCGTGCATGACCTCGACACTGCCGCCGTACGCCTTCCAGGGACGGGACTCATCGACATCGGCCGCCTTCCGCTGGAAGCCGAGTCGGGCGGGTACCTCCTGGGCGAGCCAGGTCAGGGTGGCGATCCGCTCCGAGAAGACGACGACGCGTCGCTCGGAGCGCGGGCCGACGCCAAGATCCTTCAGGGTGCGTACGAGGGCGTCGAGTTTGGCGGAGTCGGCGTCGGTGAAGTCGGCGAGCAACGCCTCGAGTTTCGTGAGTGCGGCGCCCTCGGCCGCGAGGTTGGCGCAGCGTTCGTCGGAGTCGGCCTTGCGCTTGGGGTCGTCCAGGTAGGCGCGGCGGTTGATGACGGACTGCCGCAGGGCCTTGTGCGAGGAGAGGAACGCCTTGAGGAAGTTGTAGGCGACGAGCGGGTCGGCGCACACCGAGGACCGGTCCGTCTCGCCCGGGGTCCATTCGGCGGCGAGCTTCTCCAGGACGGCGACCTCCTTGGGGGTCGCCGGCGCCGGGACCGGAAGCGAGGGCCCGCGCTCGGCCCAGGGCTTGTCCTTGAGCCCGTCGCGCACCTCGCGGTCGGTCTTCGTGCGCCGGATGTAGAGGTGGTCGAGGTCGGCGACCTTGTAGTTCTTCGGGTCGGCGATCGCTGCCGGATCGAGCATGCCGATCAACTCGGCGAACGACTCCGCGTCGCCGTTGTGCGGGGTTGCGGAGGCCAGGATCAGCGCGTCGGTGCGCTCGGCCAGGCGGCGGGCGAGGCGGTTGTTGCGAGTGCCCTTGTTGACGAGGTTGTGCGACTCGTCGATGACCACCGCGTCCCAGGAGATGTTCTCCAAGTGGTGCGCGTACGTGGCCGACTTGAGCGTGTCGACCGAGACAATGACCCGCTTGAAGTGCGCGAAGGGATTCCGCCCGGCCGGGATCTCCTGCTGGATGCGCTGGATGCCGGTGGAGTCGAGCCGTACGAGGGGCAGCGAGAAGCGGGTCCACAGCTCGCGCTGGAACTGCTCCAGCACGTGAGCGGGGGTGATGACGAGGATGCGCTCGCCACGGCCTCGCCGGATCAACTCGGCCAGGACGATGCCGATCTCAAGGGTCTTGCCGAGGCCCACCACGTCGGCGATCAGGAGGCGGGGCTGCGGGTTGCGCATGGAGAGTGCCAGCTCGGCGGGGCGCAGCTGGTGCTCCTGCCGGTCCATGAGGTGCGAGCCGGATAATGCAAGACCATGTTCGGTCTGCGGGAGGGCGGTCTTGCGGATGACCGCCTCCAGATAGAGGCGCGCCTTGGCGTGCTTGGAGGTGTCATCGGGCACCAGCCGGGTGCGCCGCGGATCGAGGACGTCGATTTGGTCGAGGCCCTCGTAGAACACCGCGTCGGTGCCTCGTACGAACGGGGAGACGCCGCTGACCTCAAGCATCAACCCGTCACGGGACTCACCGACGGATTTGACCAACCACTGCTCGTCACGCACGCGCACCTGGGCGCCGGGCGCGAACGCCGCCTTCGTGCCCGGCGAGGCCGCCGGGGCGCCGTCGCGCGCCTCGGGTATCTCGGGCTGCTTCGCCGTGGTCACGTGCTGCTCCTCTGAGGCTGTTGATACGCGTCGAATATGACGCTGGTGGTGCCGGACTCATGTGTACCGCCGGGCTGCGCCGGTCGGCAGCCGCCGTGACATCACGGCCGTGTCAGCGGCTCGACCAGGCCAGCTCTCGGCGCGCCGCATAGCGCTCGCGAAGCTCACCGGCGACCCGGCGTGAGGCTGGAGGTCGCCCTCTGCTCGGAGACTCCGGGACTGACACAGCCGGTTTCTCCACCACGGGCGGCTCCGGCTCCGACTCCTCGCGCAGTTGCCGGTCCAGTTCGTCGAGGCGATCGAGCATGTGCGCGTCGGGCTGCGGCAGCACCATCGTGGGATGGTCCTTGAGCGTCGTCTGCTCGATCAAGGAGCGGCGGGCACGGGCCGGGCTCGTCCCCATGCAGCGCAGGAGGTCGGCGCACTGGCGCGTCACGTGTGCAAGGGACGGGCGGCTGTCCGGCTGGTGGGCCAGCATGGAAGTGACGACGGCAGCCAACTCCTCGGGGAGTCCTGACAGGTCGGGCGTGACCTCAGGGTTGGCCACCTGGGCGGCGACGGCGGGCCACGTTGCTCCGCTGTACGGGGCGTGGCCGGTGGCCGCGTAGAGCAGCACCGTGCCCAGGCCGTAGACGTCGGCCGCCGACGTCACATCGGTCACGCCGAGTGCCTGCTCGGGCGGCATGTAGGCCACCGTGCCCAGGATGGTGCCGTCCTGGGACATCGAGCCCTTCTCCGCCCCGACGAACGCGCCGAGCCCGAAGTCGATGATCACCGGGCCGAAGTCGCCCATCATGACGTTCCTGGCCGTGAGGTCGCGATGTACCAGGCCCACGGCGTGCACCGCCGCCAGCCCTTCGGCCAGGAGTGCTCCCAGGCTGGCCGCATGCGGTACGGACAGCGGACCGCGGAGGTCCACGGTGTCGTACACGGAGCGGCCAGGGATGTAGTCCGTGGCCAGCCAGGGCAGGTCGGCGGTCGGATCGGCGTCGATGAAGCGAGCGACCCGCCCCGTGCCGGTCAGGGTGCGCGCGATAGCGGCTTCTCGTTCGAAGCGTGCCCGGCTGTGTGCGTTCGTGCGCTCAGGTCTGATCACCTTCACCGCGACCGGGTCACCCGCCACCGAATACGCGAGGTAGACCTCGCCCATCCCGCCGGCGCCGAGACTGCGCTCGACGGCGTACGGCCCGATCCGCTCCGGATGACTCAAACCGCTCATCTGACTCCCCCCGCCGGCCGCTCGGATGATGCGGCCTCCCCTGGTGCATACGTGCTCACCTTGGCGCAAGCAATGGACGGAGAGAGCCAGCACGGACACATCACAGGATTAGCATACTGATCACAGCTCGGCGGCCCGGAGCAGTCTCGCGGACTGGGGACGAACGACCGGGGCCTTCGGCCCGCGCGGGTTCGTGGTGCCCACGGCAGTACCACGGTGAGAAGCGTCATCCTGATACATCCAGCTTCCGCAGCAGACCGAGCAGACCGTTGAGGGAGTCGATCTGCGCCTGACCGATCGGGTCCGGACTGAAGTGCATCAGGTCATTGCGCAGCTCGGCACAGTGTTCGAGAGCACCGGTGAAGTGCTTCTGGTCGAGGGGGATCCCGGCGTACTCCCAGGCGACCGGGTCCCTGAAGAGGTGAGGGTAGTTGCCCAGGGTGAGTGCCGTAGCGTCTTCGGCCAGGGATGCCTTCTTCTTGTTCTTCTTCGCAATACACGCACGGATGTGCTCGATGTCGAGACGCCGGTCGACGATCCGCCGGAGTCGCTGCTCGACCTCTTCGATCAGTACGAACGGGCTGACGCGACTGCGGAACTCGCCCGCGATGTCGGACGGAGTGACGATCCCGCACACCCGGTGCGCGTCGTTCCTGACCAGTACGAAGCCGTGCTTCTCGATCAGACTGATGCAGTCGAGGAAATGTTCGGTTGCGGGGACTTGCGGAGCGGTGACGGTGGCGTCGGCGAGAGTTGCGTCAGGGCTGAACATCAGCGCGCCGCCGATGGATGTCCAGCTGACAGCGCCGAGCAGCCGACCGCTGTCGTCGAGGACGGGCAGTTGGCTGTACTCCTTCAGCATCATCCGCGTCTGCGCGTTCGCCAGTGTGTCCGCGGGCGTGACGAAGTCGACGGGGGCGTTCGCCGAGGGGAGGTTGCCGACGAGATAGGCGACCGATGGATGCCCCATGCCCCCGTCCGCGTCCGCCTCGCCGATCTCGTCCGCCTCGACGGTCGGCGCTCCTGCCGGAATCGCCCCCACAACCAGGTCGGCGTCGCCCGCTCGCTGCCGTGGAAGGTCCGTGCGCGTCGCTCCGACGACCCGCTGGACCACTCCGGACATGTCACGAGCCCCCTGCGTGCTCTCCCCGTGGGACGGCCCACCGGCAGGCTCGCCCACCGCCTCGGCGCGAGCAAGCCGCGTGAGCAGGGTGGCCCCGTCCGCGGCCGGCTCTTCGCCCGCCGCCACCACTGCGATGACGCTGTCGAGCGTGCCCTCCGTGAAGGGAGGAATCGACAGCAGGCCCGCGTCGTCGAGGTCGCGCTGGATCCGTGCCACGGCAGTCGGGGAGCGCCGCTCCGCATCCCACAGTTCCAGGAGCTTGCGAACGGTGAGCCGGGTGGGTTCCGCCGCTTGACGGTCCTCGTCCCGTACCCTCTCGATCAGCTGGCGTCGGGCGACCAGGTTCGCGCCAGGCTCTCCGTCGTCCGGCCTGCCGGGGTCGGCATTCCCCTGAACCACCTCCGCGAGACGCCTCGCCGCGTCGTAACGGCGCAGCTCGAAGACGGTCTGCAACGATCCCAGCGACTGCAACAGATCCGGTCGGAAGGTGTCACGCGTCAGTTCCCCGATCTTCCAGTCGACGCGACGCACATGACGCATTCCGTCCGGCTCGCCCGGCCAGAACGCGTATTCACCGGTCACGAACCCGATCGCGTACGCGCCGTCGACTCGGGGCAGCACGACGAGGTCGCCCACGGCCATCTCATGCCGGAAGCGGAAGAGTTGGCCCGTCCAATTGCCGCGTGTGTACGCGTTCTCATCCGGATAGGCAGCATCAACGACATGACGTATCGCGTTGCGACCGGCGCTGCTGGAAAGATCCTCGGTGCCGGGCCAGCCGGCGATCACCAACCCGCGCTCCAGCGCCTCCGCCTCACGCTCACCCCTCCGCCCCGCCCTGACCACCCACGCCCGCATGCCGCCACCCCGAATCGATCTCGACTACGCGTCAGATCTTCGCGACATCCGACACACGTTCGCAAGGCAAATCCGCACTGGCGACCCCGACACCCCCCTATTGCCCCATATACCAGAAATGGCATATGGGGTGTCCAAGGCGCTGTGTACTGTCTCCCTCCGCAGCATGGCCGTGCGGCCTCCGCATGCGGATTCTTCCCTTCCCGTGGCCACGGAGGTGGGTCTTTCCTCTGGGCAGATCCTTGAAAACTCATCCGCGGGGGCAGACTGCCGACGGCGGCCCGCTGTCTCTGGCCCCGCAGCTCGTGATGCCACCATCTGCGGTCAGGCCATATCGCCAGAGCCACAATCACAGACTGCCGGCCCCCTCCCCCGAGGTACGGAGCACGGCCAGCCGGATCAGGACGGGCGCGTACCCAGCGTCAGCCGCACAGTGAGCCAGCCGTCGAGTTGCCGGGAGGTGATCTCGTTCCCTCGGCTCCACCGAGACGCCGAGGAAACCGGAGTAACCCTGATCGGTAGCTTCGAGGGCGTACCGAGCGGCTGCCTCACGGTCTCCCGCCAGTGTTCGCAGTCGAACCAGATCGCTTGACGCACGAGTGTGACCGCAATGCGAAGCCCGACGCGGATGTGCCTCATCGCCGTCGGAGATCGCCACCCAGCCCTCTGATCAAGGCCAGGCTGAACACCAGTTGCGTGTTCCCTTCCTCGACCGCATCGGCGGCTGTTGCGGCAGGTCAGTGCGTGATGGTAATTCCGCAGGCCGTGTCCCGCGTAGTAGACGGCGAGGATGCCGTTCTCCGACCGGCGGGGCCGCGGAGCCGTTTCTCAAGCTCGGCGATGGTCCTGTGCGCGTCGAGCGCGCCCGCGAGGTGCGGCAGGATCTGCGTGTAGCCGAGCAAGCCGAAGAACTCGATCACGCGGCTCACGTCCGCCCGCACCTCCGGCAAGGGGAGGAGTGCGGGCCCCGGGATATGCCTCAGGGGCACCACCTGGCCCCGTGCGTACAGCGCCTCGACGCGCAAGAACCAGCGTTCGACGGTTTCGTCGAGCTGGTGAGCATGTACGAGAGGAACCGACCGGCACCCCATCGCACTGGGCCAGCCCTCGTTGCGAGCTGTGCATACATACCTCCGCGGCACGTCCGCTGAAGTTTGTCTGTACAGCCTTCTCGTCCCGCGGCCATGGCCCCAATTGCGGCCCGGTCACCGGATCGGTGGCACCGGAGACCTCCCAGCCGCCGGCTCAGCAGATGATGTGTCCGCCGATCGCCACAGCGGCTGTCAGCACGTCTTGCCACTGCCGTTCCAGCGACATGGTGGCCGCCTTTATACGGGACAACTGCCGTAGGCCGACCAGGCTCTTCCCGCAACCGTCCCAGGGCGGTTCCACCACATCCATGTTCACACCACACACCGCTTCTCCGTTTCGGCCGGCCAGTACGGAGAGTGGGTGGCCGCAGGACGAACTCGGGCCAGCCCAGGAAGCTCAGCCGGACCTGGCGCCGCGGATTATCGACGTTGTTGTCAACGAAACACCGTAAAGGCAACCGTCAGCGTAGGCATCAGGGGCTCACCGCTCCCCCGCGCTCTGGACCGCTTCACAGCTACTGAATCGAATCCGGCGGTTACCCGATGCAGCGATCGCACTGGCTTGTTCCTCGCTGTCGCCGGAGCAAGCCTCGTCAGGAGATTCCTACCGGCGAGCGCCCTCCAAGGAGCCCGGGCTAAACTGAGCCTTCCTGCCACTTCATGTGCCCGGCTGGACGATCGCCGGGACTCGTGAGATTCGGTCTGAGATCCTGTGAAGGCGAGGGTTTTCGTTGGGGGGAGCGACGGGGCAGCGGCCCACCGTAGTCGTGCTCACTGCCTTGCAAGTGGAATACGAAGCGGTGCGCCAGCACATGGAGGACGTCCACGAGGTCAAGCTGCCACAGGGCACCCTCCTCGACGTCGGCCGGATACCTGGCCTCAACTGGGATGTGGCGCTGGCGGAGACAGGCCCCACCAACACCCGTGCAGCCCTCGTCACGCAGCCCACGATCGAGTACTTCGACGCCGAGGCGGTACTCTTCGTCGGCGTCGCCGGTGCCCTCAAGGACAACGTCCTCCTCGGTGACGTTGTCGTCGCCAGAAAGGTCTACGGCTACCACGGCGGACGCGAGAGCGCGGACGGGTTCGCCGCCCGGCCCGACGCCTGGGAGCCGGCGTACGACATGGACCAATTGGTGCGCTCCGCCCGGCGCAACGCCCCTTGGGCTTTCCTCTCCCCAGACACCCGTCCCGCCACACCGCCTCAGGTTCATTTCGAACCGATCGCCTCGGGTGACGTACTGCTCGGCTCCCGCGACTCCGAGACGGCCCTCCGGATCCGTCGACACTACAACGACGCCGTGGCCATCGATATGGAGAGCCACGGCGTCACCCACGCGACCAGGATGAACCGTGCGGTGCACACCCTCTCCATCCGCGGCATCAGTGACTTCGCCGACCCGGACAAGGCCGTGTGCGATGCCACTGGCTCCCAGGAAACTGCGGCGCGGCATGCCGCCGCCTTCGCCCTGCGGGTGCTGCGCGACCTGCGCCCCGCCGGGCGAACGGTCCAGAAACGACCTCTGGAGCCCACCGTCGTCGTGGTGTCAGGCCCTGACAGCTCCCCCGGACCAACGACCTGGAGCAGCCGGCCCCTCGTCAAAGCCGGAGGACAGGAATACCTGCTGTACGAAGGTCCCGGGGACCTCCTTCACGAGTCGCGGGACGGCGACATGCTACGGCGTCAGGCCGTGGCACGTCTGGTGTCTGACGAAGAGACCTGTAGTGCCTACGTCTGGCTGCGTCAAGTCGAGTGCACACGACCGCTGCCCCGTCCGAGCTATTTCACCATGCTCGAACAGGAGGCCGGACTGTGTCGACGCCTCCGCGGCCCCGACGTCGTGCAGCTGGCCCACAGCGGGAACACTGCCACTCTCGCCTTGGCCTGGCCTGGTGATCCACAGCTCGGCCGTCCCCTGGAGACCCTCCACGAACTGCTGCCCGAACTCCCGACGCCGACGGATCCCCTACGCCTGTGGTCCATCGTGAAAGGGCTCGCTGAAGTAACCCAAGTCCTGGAGCGATTGAGCGGCGAGGGGTTCTCGCACCGGGCACTCCGGCCGACCGCGGTCATCATGCATCGGCCACACATGGTGCTGCGCGACTTCGGTCTCGCCACCGTGCCACCCCGCCGAGGTGAGAATCCCGGGCCCTATCAAGCACCCGAGCAACGGTACGGCTCCGGCGTACGCCCAGGACCCGCCACCGATGTCTACCAGTTGGGCGCGCTGCTGCACCAAGCGCTGACCGGCCGGCTCCCCGGGCCCGGACTACCTCCCTACCGTGGCTCGGCCTCCGTACCGGACAGTCTCGTCCACGCGGTCGCCGGTGCCCTGCGCGAGGAGCCCGGAGCCCGCCCAAGAGCCCGCACTCTCCGCCTTGCCCTGGTCGCCGCCGCACGCGAGCTGACGTCCGTCCCGCCGCCCCAGCGCTGAGGAGCGCCACCGTTGTCCGTCACCACCGTCACCTTGCGCGCTCCACTGGTGCTCATCCCAGGGATCGACTTTGACAACCAGCTCCGCACGAAAGCCGAATCCAGTGCAGGCCTGCCGCCCGATGTCGCGCAAATCGTGCACGATCTCAACCAGCTCGAAGGCGGCGCCGCCATGAGCATCAGTCCGGCCAACGGCAAGTACAAGCCGTCCTTGCTGGTCCATACACGTACATACCGGTTGCGCCTGGAGGTCACGAACCGAGGTACCGGCTACTTCGTCAAGCACATTGATCCACTGCGCCTGGCCGACCATGCGCGCCTCGCCAAGGCCTGCCTGCTGGTGCGCCCACCTGCCTGGCACATGGTGTTTGAACTGAAGGCCGTACCCGAGGGCTCGGACGCCCAGTGGCAGGAGCTCGACGAGGCGTGGCAGAGTCTCGGCCAGACACAGTCACAGCAGCGGGAAACCCCTGCCATCAGCGAAGCCCAGTCGGAGTTCCTCGATGCAGTGGACCAGCTGATCGATACGACCGAGGAGATCACGACACGGGAAGAACGTCAGGCTGCCCCCTTCCCGTATCAGCGCCTCACGGCCACCGGCGGCAAGCGCAGCAACGCTCCACGTTCCGTCTACGAATTCCAGCTTATCGGGGAAAAGCTGCCGCCTACTGGCGCCTTCGTCCGCATTCAGGGCGACACAGAGACCCGTGGGAAAGTCAGCAGAGCAGCAGACCGCTCCCTCACTGTCCGCTTCGACCAGCCCGTGTCATGGGACCGGCTTCCGGCACGCGGCGCTCTGGAACTCATCCCGAACAGCGTGATTTTCAACAAGCAGCGACAGGCCGTGGCAAGCCTTCGCAGAAGGGACACCAAGAACGCGGGCCTCCTACCGGCCGTAGTCGAACACCACGTGCGCACGATCCCACACACGACCGCCCAACCGCACGAAGAACTCGATCCCGAGCAACTTGAGGCGTTTCGCAAGGCGTTGACAACTGAGGACCTGCTGGTGGTGCTCGGGCCTCCCGGCACCGGCAAGACCCGTACTATCACGGAGATCGCCCACACCGCCGCGACAACCACCACCGCCGACGGTGGCCGGGTGCTCGTTACCTCCCACACCAACCGCGCCGTGGACAACGTACTGGCCCGACTGCCACGAGATCTCGTGGTGATCCGGGTCGGAGACGAGGACAAAGTTCACGCCGATGTTAAACCGTTCCTCCTGGAGGAACAGTCGGAGAGCCTCTCCGAGGAAATCCGACACGCTATGGCCCAGCGCACCCAGGCTTACCGAGAGGCAGCAGCCGTAGAGCCGTGGACAGGCGAACTCGCCGCTCGAATCCACCAAGTAGACGGTCTGATGGAAGAAGCGGAAACCGCCGCCCTGCGTCTACAAGAGGCTATCCAAGCGGCAGCCGCACCGGCCCAGGAACAGTTAGCGGCGCTCCAGCGCGAGGAGCATGAACAGAAGTCGACGCTGCAGTCGCTGACCGAGCGGGCCACGCGTCTCCAGAAGAAGGCACAGTCCGAGCGGCAGCGCTCCAACGCCCTTTTCACCGGTCGACTGCACCGCTCCCGAGCTCACCGCCGGGAAGAGGAATTCACCACAGTGTGGGCCGAGATTCAGCAGCTCGAGACACTGGGCGCCGACCTGCGTCAGAAGGCCAAAGCAGCGAGTGTCGAGGCAGAGCTCGCGGTCCGCCGGGACACTGCCGTCAGTGCAGCCCGGATCGCACGTCAGGCAGCAGAACGCCGCCTGAGCGATAGCCTTCAGTCTGCCTACGAGGCCGCTGACATGGCCGTCCAAGCGCTGGCTGCGGCCGTGCCAGGCACGCCCATGCCCACTCGCCTGACGGTTCCGGCCGATGCGGCAGCCACGCTGCATACCCTGCACGGGCGGCTGGAGGGTTGGCTGCCGCTCCTCTCGCAACGCCAGGAGCTCACCCGGCAGTGGCAGGCTGCCATAGGCCAGGAACCGAGCCAGCTGGTGCCCGAACTCGTCCGCTACGCCCAGGTGGTCGGCGCCACCTGCATCGGCGCCGCATCTCGCGCTGAACTGGCCGGAGTCGATTTCGACTTGGGGATCGTCGATGAAGCCGGCCAGATCGGCGTCGCGGACACGCTGGTGCCCCTGACCCGGGTTCGCCGTGGGGTCCTGGTCGGTGACGACCGGCAACTGCCACCCTTCCGAGACTCTGAGGTGGACGAGTGGGCACAGAACATCGGCGACCCCGAACTGGTCCGACTGATTTCACAGAGCGCCTTGGAACGCTTGCGGGCCGGACTGCCTTACTCCCACGTCGTGCAGCTGACCCGCCAGCGTCGGATGCCCGCCGAGATCGCCGACTTCATCTCGGCCACCTTCTACCGGGGAGAACTGCTCACCGAGAAGGTCCACCGGCACACCGACCCCTTGTTCGCGAGCCCGATAGCCTTCGTCAACACTGCCGCTCTGCCTGACCACGTACGTCGTGAGTCGGGGGGCCGTCGCACCGAGGGTCGTGGTCGCAAGGGCCCCTTCAACACCTGTGAAGCACGTCTTCTGGCCAGCCTCGCCGCCTTCTACCACCACCGGGGTTCCGAGTGGGTGGTCATCGTCCCCTACCTCGCTCAGCGTCTGGAGATCATCCGCCATCTGACCCCCCTCATCGGCGACTCCCAGCTTGCGGAGGCCTCGGTCGGCAGCGTCGACTCCTATCAGGGAGGAGAGCGCGACATCGTCCTGTACGGCTTCACACGCAGCAACCCTGAAGGCCGGATTGGGTTTCTCAAGGAACTACGCCGCGCCAACGTCGCCTTCACTCGGGCCAAGAGCCAACTAGTCCTTGCGGGTGACCTGAGCACTCTGATGTGTGCGGATGATCCCGGCTTCCGCACTCTCATGGGCGACCTGCACCAGCATCTGCTCGACCGCGGCGACCTACAGGCATATCGGGACGTCATGGCGACCCTCGGCGAAGCCGTCTCGGACGTGGGCGAAGCTGCTGGCGTATCCCCAGAAAGAGGCCGATCGTGACGCCTGCTCCCCGCCTGATGAACTTCCCCGAAGAGCGAGTTCTGGAGGATGCCGCCTTCGGCCAGGGCATCGTACCCACCCGGATCTACTCACTACTGCTGCCGGTCTGGCAGGTGGAAATCCGCGCCGACATTACCGAGGGCGAGGCATTCTTCCTGATCGACCGGTTCCTGGAGCGCGGGCTGCGCCACGGCGCCTTGCATACTGTAGACGAGCTCGCCGCGTTCTTTGCCCTGGACCGCGCCTTGGTCTCGCAGGCCGTGCATTTCCTGACCAGGATCGGACACCTGCGGGAGGGGTCCGGAGGCCGGCTGTCCCTGACACCGCTGGGACAGCGCTCCGTGGACGACGATGTCCGCTATGTGGTCTCCCGCCAGGACCGGCGCAAGCTGTACTTTGAGGCTCTGAGCTGCACCCCGCTGACTCGGGACCACTACGACGACGATGTCGTGACCTTTCTGTCCGGCGACGAATTGGCCCGGGCGCAACGACGCGACCACTACCCGCGCTTCACACCGATCCAGGTGACATCGGGCTTCGACCGCTCAGCCCTGGACCGCCTCAAGGACCGTAAGGACCGGGCCCGGTTCAACCTGCCCGTCGCCCTGGACGCCCTGGAGTGTCTGAGCGAAGCCCTCGTCTTCCTGCCCGTCAACCTGGTCCGCGGCCGGAAGGGGCTCCTGGTCTATGGTCAGGCCAAGGCGGGAACCTCACACGACCCGGAGCTCAGCGAGCTCTGCACCCGTACTCCAGAGCTGATCAGCGCTCTCGACAATGAGGAAATGAGTGATGAGGCGGACGAGCGCCTCCTGCGGTCCGCTCGGAAGTGGCTCCGTGAGCAGGGCCTCGACTCCGTCGCCCCGGAGCAGGACGACGACGGTACCTGGTCGGTCTCGCTGCCCGCCACCGCCTTCGGTGCGAAGGGGATCCCCGTGTCCCGCATCGGTAGTTACCGCATGGCAGGCAACCGCTTTTTCCGCGTGTGGTGTCAAGAGGAAACACCGCGTAAACGCGCTCTCCTTGACCGATTGGACCAACGAATGGGATCGCGTCGGCAAGTCACTCGGCAGGAGGCGGAAGAACTCATCACTCGCCTGGCCCTCCAACTACGCCTGGCGGTACCCGAAGTGTCCCGACTCCGCAGCGGCGCTGAGAAGACCGGACTCAGCGGGCTGGAAACCCAATTGGCCCGACTGGAGAATGAACAAGAGTGATCGACACCGGCCAAGTCCTGCTTGCCGAGTACGAGCAGATCAAACAGGAGCAGCGAGCCCGTATCGGTTTCCGCGACAACCTCATCTACGCCACCCTCGGCGCCATGGCAGCGGTTATCGGCTCGACGCTGGCTCGGGACGACCACCTTGAAATGCTGCTCTTACTACCCCCGCTGTCCGTCATCCTGGGATGGACCTACCTGGTCAACGACGAGAAAATTTCAGCCATGGGCCGATACCTACGTGACGAACTTGCCCCTCGCTGCCTGGAACTGATGCCAAACCAGGCCGATGCCCTCGTCTTTGGCTGGGAATCTTCGCACCGTCGCGATGTACACCGCCGCTCACGAAAGCGATTCCAGCTTTTCGTGGATCTGCTGACGTTCTGTGGGGCGCCACTTGCGGCGCTAACCGTCTACTGGCTGCTCGGCCCGACTCAGTGGCCACTGCTCCTTATCTCGCTGGTCGAGACAACTGCGGTCATCGGTCTGGCCTTCCAGATCGCCCGCTACGCCGAGCTCAGGGGCTGACCAGGCCAAGGACCTTCGTCGCGAGGCTTGGGCCCCAGACGTCGCACTGCCAGCTAACCAGCGAGCGCGATGAGCCCGTAATCGAAAACGGTAAGGCCGGGAGGCCCCCTGCGGTAACGAGACCGGGAAATTCGCCCGATTGAACGAGCTTCCCGGTCACCGCCCAGCTATCTCATAGGACAGACATGAGCCATCTCTATCAGCACGTGTGTCGGTGCAGCACCCACGTCTCGCCCGGCATCCAGGAGTCTTGCATCGCAAACGCTACGTGATCCCGCACCTCACACGGGCCGACGAAATGGCCAAGCCCAGAGCTCAGACGCTCCCCAACGACCCCTTCGAGGAGCGAGGTCACATCACGTCACCCGCCGCGAGGGTCCTTTCCGCATTATCGATCAGCTCCTTGTAGGTGAGGATCTCAATGCGGTTCAGATGCGATGTGTAAATCCTCAGAGCATCATTGATTTCCTTTTCGTCAACTTCTGGCTGACTCAGTGGATGCCCGATGAGGACGAGCGCGCTGGCGCGACGCGTATCAAGACCGAACTCCGCATATATACGCTCTCGATTCTCATCCAGGCCAACCAGGTAGTTGATGGCTTGCCCCAGGGCGTCATTCACCTCTCTCCTGGGCACCCAAGAGCCCCGATGCCCCTTCACCAGCTTGACCGCCGCCGCTTGCTTCAACTCAACTATGTGAAGCGATCCGTCGCCACGAATCAGGGGAATATCTACCTCATCCCCAGGCACTAGCCTTCTTTGCTGGGCCTCACCGATGAAACGACCGCCGAATACCCAGTACATCCCCTTCAACACCCGCTGCAAGGCGTGTTCGGACGCAGTTGCATCTTCGGCCACCCGACGCAGCTCGCGCAGATGGGCGTCCCGGCGCTGAAGTTCCGCCGCTTGCAGGACGGTTCGCCCATCTTCATCTCCCGCCAGGACTGAGAGGGCTTCAGGGGAAGACATGATACGGCGGATGGCTTCCTTCGGATCCGTCACCTCAACTCGGTTCCTCAACACACGCTCCGTCCACAGCGCGCGCTCGGCGATCCCACGTGAGATGTGGTATCGCGCCGGATCTTCTACAGGGGCTTGCATGAACTCGGCATCTTGTCCCAACTTGCGCACATGCTCCAGAACCTCCGCAAGAACAGCCTCAGGGTGCTCACTCAAATACTTCTCGGCTTCCTGGCACCAGAACTCGTTAGTGATGGCCACAGTCCTCGCGATAGATCCAAGCCCCAACTCGTCACGCGGACCACGGTCCAGGTACTGCAACCGGTACTTCTCTTCATAGTCGGGCCTCAGAAGTCGCCCCTCCGTGTAATGGATAGCGTCTTGCACGGACCTTACAATCTCCCATTCTTCTTCCTTGGCCGCCAAAAATCGCGCCTGCTTGAGAAGTTCCGCCAGCCGCTTCCCTCCCCTCCTTCTCCCTCCAGTTCCCGATTGCACGTGACACAGAGCGACCGTCACTGCGCTTTTCACGGTCTCCGCCGTTGCAGCAGAGAAGATCTTGCCGAGGTGGAGCTCAAGAGCCAGGTCGGATCGTGTAGGCATGAGCAAGATTCTGACGCACGGGTCTGACAGACCACCTGTCGGAGCCCCTGCTTGCGTACGCCGCTGGCCGCGCCCTCTGCCCACACGAGCAAGGGCCTCGGGCCGGCTTCCGGCAAATGGATACCCACCTCGCTGGCAGCTCTCTCTGATTCGCCAGCTTGTCCAAACGAACCCCGAGTCCTCCGGCAGACCGGCTCCCATGGCAGCAGCACCGCGTGGGGCGCAGTGATCGTTCGGGCTCGCGCTGGGCGCCGTCCCAATGACGGTACGGGAGAGCGGTGGGAAGGATTCAACGAGCCGACCGCACGGCCCCGGCGTCCAACGGGTGGGGCCGATGCCAAGGTGCGGAGCAGGCACGCGGGCGTAGGGAGCCGCATAGTGGCATCTGCGCACGCGGCATCGTCTTCGAGAAAGGGAGGTGTCGCACGTGGCCGTCGAGGACCGGGCTTCCGATTACCACAAGCTCGGACAGGAGGCAGCAGCGGACTGCCCCGTGCCGCGCGTCGGCGAAGGCAACTGGCAGGTGAACGGATACGACGAAGCACCGCACCGCGCTGCGCAACACCGCCGCCGTGCACTCGGTCTCGGTATCGAAACCGCCGAGAACCTGCCCTCACCCATCCAACGGCCGGTACTCTGCCGAGACGGACCGGAACACCGTGAGCGCTGTCAGCAGACTGCCCGCTTCTTCACACCACGCCGCGTCGACCAGCATTACCGCGACGTCATAACCGTGTCACGCGGGCAAAATGGACCAACTCACGGCCGCAGGCAGAGCCTGACTGTCCGGCCTGGCCTTCAGCGGAGCGCTCCAAGCGCACATGTGCGGTCATCTGCCTGCCCGAGAGCCGGCCCGGTTCAACAGCAACATTGACCATGTGACACCAACAGACGAAGAATCTTCTGGCAAGCGGCAGTAGCCACACTCGGGAGTTCAGTGGGCGCGGCCGGACTAGCAGTCCGCAGTCCGGCCGAGCCGACGCCCTAACCGAGGAAGCTCAACCGCACCTGTCGCCGCGGGTTGTCGACGTTGGTGTCGACGAGGCAGACGGACTGCCAGGTGCCCAGGGCCAGTCGGCCCGCGAGGACCGGGAGGGTCGCGTGGGGTGCGACCAGGGCGGGGAGTACGTGGTCGCGGCCGTGGCCCGGGGTGCCGTGGCGGTGGTGCCAGCGGTTGTCGGCGGGGAGCAGGTCGCGCAGCAGCGCGATGAGGTCGTCGTCGCTGCCCGCGCCGGTCTCCAGGATCGCGACGCCCGCGGTGGCGTGCGGCACGAAGATGTTGAGGAGACCGTCGCGGTCGGGGGCCTCGTCGCGGAGGAACGCCTCGCAGTCGCCGGTCAGGTCGTACACCGTCTGCGTGGAGCCGGTGGTGATGTCCAGGATGCTGGTCCGAAGAGCGTCTGCCATGGCCCCATCCTGGTGCATGCGGCGGCGCTCGCGCATACGCCGGCGCTCGGGCGGGTCACCGTTCCCGAGCACCCGTACGTACGCCCGTAAGACTGTCGCAACAAAGGTCCGTCTGGTGAGACGGCCATTGCCCCGGCGGCGTGCGGATCGCTACGTTCACGGCATGTCTACGTCAGCCCGGCTCATCACGCGCGGTCACATCGACCTGCTGCGGGTGGCCTCTGCCGCGTGTCGTCGCGGCCGCTGACCTTTCTTCGATTCGTCGGCTCTTCGCTTCCTCCTTTCTTCTGCATTCCTCTCTCCCCCTGCCTTACGTACTTCCCTTCGCGTCTCGTGCGCCGCCGTGCCCTGCCCCGGGCAGGGCCGCTGACGCGTACCCCGCCGCTGCCCCGGAGCCCTGATGAGCGTCAGTCATGCCCCGCCGGAGATCTCGCCGCCCCTCGAACGCATCGCTCCCCTCGGCTCGCGCCGTTCGCGGTCGCCGCGCCGGCTGCGGCGCGCCTGGGGGCCCGTACTGCTGCTCGTGGCATGGCAGGCGGCCAGTTCCACGGGGCTGTTGCGGCCCGACGCGCTCGGGTCGCCGGGGGCTATGGCCGCGACCGGGCGCGACATGCTCGCGGACGGGACGCTGCCGTCGGCGATGCTGGTCTCGGTGCAGCGTGTGGCCGTCGGGCTGGCGCTCGGCGTCGTCGTCGGGACCGGGCTCGCGCTCGTGTCCGGACTGTCGCGGCTGGGCGAGGATCTGCTGGACGCGACCGTGCAGATGCTGCGGAGCATTCCGTGGGTCGGGGCGATCCCGCTGTTCATCATCTGGCTGGGGATCGGCGAGGCGCCGAAGGTCGCGCTCATCGCGCTCGGGGTCGCCTTCCACCTCTATCTCAACGTCTACGCGGGGATTCGCGGGGTCGATCCGCAACTCGTGGAGGCGGGCGACTCATTGGGGCTCGGCCGGTGGGGGCTGATCCGGCATGTCGTGTTGCCGGGCGCGCTGCCGGGGGCCATGACCGGGCTGCGCTACGCGCTCGCCACCGCCTGGCTGGCGCTCGTCTTCGGCGAGCAGATCAACGCCGACGACGGCATCGGGTTCCTGATGAACCAGGCGCGGGAGTTCCTGCGTACCGACGTGATCGTGGTGTGTCTGGTGGTCTACGCCGTGCTCGGCCTCGTCGCCGATTTCATCGTCCGCTTCCTCGAAAGGCTGCTGCTGCAATGGCGACCGACCTTCACCGGCCAGTGATCTCTTCGGCCGACAGCGGCCCCGGCGACAGCCCTGACGGCAGTCCCGACAGCGGCCCCGACAGCGGCCCCGGTGGCAGCTCCGGCGGCGGCCCCTCGGCCGTTCAGATCTCGGGGCTGACCAGGTCCTTCGGCGACCGCGCCGTCATCGACCAGCTTGACCTGTCCATCGAGAAGGGCGAGTTCGTGGCCCTGCTCGGCCGCAGCGGCTGCGGCAAGTCGACGCTGCTGCGCGTACTGGCCGGGCTGGACCGGGAGATCGACGGCGAGGTGCTCGTACCGCGCCGCAGGGCCGTCGCCTTTCAGGCGCCCCGGCTGATGCCGTGGAAGCGGGTGTGGCGCAATGTGCTGCTGGGACTGCCCGGACGGCCGGATCGCGAGCGCGCCGAGCAGGCGCTGGCGGAGGTCGGCCTCGGCCACCGGACCGACGCCTGGCCCGCGACGCTGTCCGGCGGCGAGGCACAGCGCGCCTCGCTCGCGCGGGCACTGGTACGGGAGCCCGATCTCCTGCTCCTCGACGAGCCGTTCGGCGCGCTGGACGCGCTGACCCGCATCACGGCGCAGCGGCTGGTGGCGGAGTTGTGGCAGCGGCGCGGCTGTGCGGTGCTGCTGGTCACGCACGATGTCGAGGAGGCGCTGCTGCTCGCCGACCGGGTGCTGGTGATGGACCGGGGCGTGATCGCGTACGGGCGGACGGTCGAGCTGGAGCGCCCGCGCGACGTCGCCGGCCCGGCCTTCGCCGCCCTGCGCGCCGAACTCCTGGGGCGGCTGGGCGTGGAGGAGACGGGAGAGGGCGGCTCCCGCGACACGGTCGACACCCCTGAGACCACGCCCGCATCCGCGTGACGGCGATACCAACGATGATCGGACCTGTGACATGAGACGGCCTCCGCGCCCCTCCCCCCTGCCCTTCCTCCTCCTTCCCCTCCTGGCGCTCGCCCTGACCGCCTGCGGCGGTTCGTCCGCCGCCGATGTCGGCGGCCGCACCGACGGCAAGGGCCCGGTGACGCTGAACGTCGGCGACCAGAAGGGCGGTTCGGAGGCCGTACTGCGGGCCGCCGGGGAGCTGGACGGCCTGACGTACAAGATCAAGTGGTCGACGTTCACCTCCGGGCCGCCGCTGCTGGAGTCGGTCAACGCCGGGGCGGTGGACGTCGGCGGGGTCGGCAATACGCCGCCCGTCTTCGCCGCCGCCGCGAAGTCGAAGATCAAGATCGTGGCGGCCACGCACGGGTCGGCGGCGGCCGACGCGATCCTGGTCCGCGAGGACTCGCCGCTCAAGCGGACCGCCGATCTGCGGGGCAGGTCCATCGCGGTGGCGCAGGGCAGTTCCGCGCACTACCAGCTCGTGGCGTCGCTGGCGAAGGCCGGACTGTCGCCGAAGGACGTACGGCTGAGTCTGCTCCAGCCGGCCGACGCGCTGGCCGCGTTCAGCCGCGGCAAGGTGGACGCCTGGGCGGTCTGGGACCCATACACCTCGCAGGCGCTGCGCAAGGCGGCCGCCCGTACGCTCACGACCGGGCAGGGCGTGGTCAACGGCCTGAGTTTCCAGGTCGCCGCGCCGGGCGCGCTCGCGAACGGTAAGAAGGCGGCGGCGGTCAAGGACTACGTCGAGCGGCTGCGCCGGGCGCAGGACTGGGTGCACGAGCACTCGGAGGACTGGGCCAAGGTGTGGGCGAAGGACACCGGGCTGCCGTACGACGTGGCGCTGGACGCCGTGCGGCGCAGCGCGGGCACCCGGGTTCCGGTGGCCGTGGACGACGCGGCCGTCGCCGCCGAACAGAAGATCGTCGACACCTTCGCGCGGCTCGGGCTCATCCCCCGCGCGTACCGCTTCGGGGACTTCGTGGACCGCGGGTTCAACGGTTCCCTGCCGCCGTCCACCACCGCACCGCGCACCTATGGAAAGGCTTCCTGATGTCCGTACACCTGCACTGGTTCCTGCCGACGGGCGGCGACGGCCGTACGCTCGTGGACCGCCACGCCTATACGGACGGCGGCATCAAGCGCTCGCGCATCACGCCGGTGAGCGGGGTGCGCGCGCCCGACATCGACTATCTGGCGCAGATCGCCAAGGCGGCGGAGCGGCTGGGCTTCGAGGCCGTGCTGACGCCGACGGGCACGTGGTGCGAGGACGCGTGGCTGACGACGGTGGCGCTCTCGCAGCACACGGAGCGGCTGAAGTTCCTGGTGGCGTTCCGGCCGGGGGTGATCTCGCCGGTGCTGGCGGCGCAGATGGCGGCCACGTATCAGCGCATCACACGCGGCAGGCTGCTGCTGAACGTGGTGACGGGCGGCGACTCCACCGAGCAGCGGCGCTTCGGCGACCACCTGGACCACGACCGGCGCTACGCGCGGACCGCGGAGTTCCTGGAAGTCGTACGCGGGGTGTGGGGCGGCACGCCCTTCGACTTCGACGGCGAGCACTACCAGGTCAGCGGGGGTCTCACGGCGCTGCCGCCCGATCCCCTGCCGGAGATCTTCTTCGGCGGCTCCTCGGCCGCGGCCGGCCCCGTCGCCGCCCGGCACGTCGATGTCTATCTGACGTGGGGCGAGCCGCCGGAGCAGGTGAAACGGAAGGTCGACTGGATCAGCGAACTCGCGGAGCGCGAAGGCCGGACGGTGCGCTTCGGCATCCGGCTGCACGTGATCTCGCGGGACTCCTCGCGCGAGGCATGGGCGACGGCCGACCGGCTGCTGGACGACCTCGACGACGACACGGTGCGCGCCGCACAGCAGGCCCTGGGCAAGAGCGAGTCGGTGGGGCAGCAGCGGATGCTGGCCCTGCACGGCGGCGAGCGCGACAAGCTGAAGATCTCGCCGAACCTGTGGGCGGGCGTCGGCCTGGTACGGGGCGGCGCGGGCACGGCCCTCGTCGGTTCCCACGCCGAGGTCGCGGACCGGATCGAGGAGTACCACGCGCTGGGAATCGAGCACTTCGTGCTCTCGGGCTACCCACATCTGGAAGAGGCGTACTGGTTCGGCGAGGGCGTCACCCCGGAACTCGCGGCACGCGGCCTCCTGCCACGGCTCCCGGCGTCACCGCTTACGGGCGTCCCGGCAGCCAATGGCCGTCCGGCCTCGGCGCCTGGGGGTGCGCCGCTGCTGGTGGCGGGTGGGCGGTAGCGGCGGCGGCGGCGGCGCACGGATGGTACGGGCCAGGGCACGCGGGTCTCGTACGTCTCGACGGCCGCACCGCTCATGTCGCACGGACCTCCTTTTCTGGTCGGAGGCCGTGTCGCCGCCGTACGGTCGGCGGCGGCACGGCCGATCTCGGTCAGTGGCCCTCGGGATGCCGCGCGATCCGCACATTGCAGTCCGACACGGTCGTCATGTCCCCACCCGCCCGCGCCCAGTCCCGCACCTTCGCCAACTCGACGCACCCCTTGCACTCGGGCACCGGGGTCGGCTCCAACACGCGTGTCGGGTCCGGGAGATCAATGGGCGGTGTGCTGTATCTCGTCGGCTCGGTCATGCCTGGCTCCTTCGCGTCGTTCGGATGTCGCCAACGCTAGGAACGGCAGAACCTCGGCCCACAGCGGATTGCGCGCGATTGCGCATCGATCACCCGAGAGAGTCACGAGCCTTAACCAGCAGCGCACGGGCCTTGTCGCCGTAAACGGCCATTTTGGCCAGCACGGCGAACGTGTCGGCGTACGTCTTCACCTCACTGGGCTGCGTCAGCGTCAGGTAGCCGGATACCAACTCAACGTTGACCTGAACACTGTCGTAGATCCAGAAGTTCTCGACCGGGAGTTGGCAGCGTTGCCGGGCCACCGGGATCACGCCGAGGCTGACGTTCAACAGGTCGCTCACGGTGATGAGGTGCTCCAGCTGCTCGTCCTGCGCCTCGCCGGTGCTGAGCGTGTTTCGGAGAACGGACTCTTCGATCAGGAAGGCGAACAGCCGCTGTCCCTCGTACAGCACACGTTGACGCTCCATGCGCGCGGCCACGGCGTCGGCCACATCGTCGAGCGGCACACGTTGCCGCTGGATCGTGCGCAGCACGTCCTCGGTGTACTGGTAGGTCTGGAGGAGGCCGGGGAGGGCCCAGGAGCTATACGAACGGAACCGGCGCGTGCGCTCGTACAATGGCAGGCGTTCTTCCTGGGACCGCCGCAGCCCGGCGCGTTCAAGCCGACGCCACGTCAGCCACATCCCCTCGACGTCCCTCAGTGCGGCGACAAGGTCCTCTGCCTGGTCCTCTGTGCCGCACGCCTGGCACCACGTCCTGATGTCGACCTCGCTGGGCTTCGCCTTCCCGGTAGAGATCCGGGACACCTTTGACGGGTGCCAGCCACACCGGGCAGCGACATCCTTGCCATCGAGCCCAGCGTCCTTGGCCAACTCACGTAGGCGGTCGGCCAGGAGCTGCCGGGCTTGCTGGACGCTGGACGACGCTGATTGCGACATGGCTCACCGAACCGGCTTGTACTCCCCGTGGGGCGTAGCCCGGTCCCAGATGGCATCGAATGCTTCGGTGCACCAAGCCGCCAACGCGGCGTCCGGGACGTACTCGCGCTCGGTCAGCGCCCCGTCGCCGCTGAAGTGATGGAACAGCACCAACTCGGCGTCGAAGACCCAGAAATCCACGGCGGGCACCGCGAGATCCTTGGCTCTGCGCCGAGGGAGCCAACGGACTCGCTCGCCGGCCGCCTCGTTGGTCACGGCGTAGTCGTACTCCCAACGCACGTACTCGGTCAGCGGTTCGGAGACGACGCGCGCGCGGCGAACAGCCACGCCTCGGGAGACGGCTGCGTGCACGACGTCGTGCCAGCTCTCCCACCAGTCGGCCCGATTGTCCGGAGTGAACTCACGGCGCCCCTCCCGCCATTCCAGGAAGTCAGGATCCGTGCTCCGGTAGTGATCGCGGACCTCAAGGTGAATGGCGGACCGTCGCGCTTGCGACAGGGGCTCCCGTGCCGGGGGCTTCATCAGCGGCGTCTCCGTCCGGGCGCGGAATGTACTGGATCATGGCCTTGGGCAGCCGAATGATCGTCTCGTGATCGGGAACCCCCGTGCCGTGGCCGGGGACCGAGCCGATCCTCTGGCACGCCTCCACCTCCGCCTCGGTCGCCCGGTAGGACTGGATCAGCAGATCCCCGCTGCCCTCGTCCAGCCAGATGGTAGGCGAGTCGTCCTTGCCGGTGTCCGGGATGATCCCGAGGAATCGCAGCTCCATGTCTGCCCCTCCGTCGAATCCGATTGCACTCGATTGCCCGACTGTCACGCGTCCCGCCACCCCCGTCAAGGGGCTCCGACATGCGCAAACGAGTTTGACGACCGAGCTCGGGCCCGGCGCGCCGAGCCGGGAAGGAATCACCCCCTCCCACCGTTAGTAGAAACATGAACAACCCCGAGGCCCGTGAAGTCGACGTCGTCGTCATAGGTGCCGGCCAGGCCGGCCTCTCCAGCGCCTACCACCTCCGCCGAGCCGGCTACCAGCCCGGCACCGGCTTCGTCGTGCTGGACCACGCGCCCCGCGCAGGCGGCGCCTGGCAGTTTCGGTGGCCCTCGCTCACGTACGGGAAAGTGCATGGCATGCACGCGCTGCCCGGGATGGAGCTGACCGGGGCAGACGGAGCGCGGCCGTCCTCCGAGGTGATCGGGGAGTACTTCGCGGCGTATGAGCGCGCCTTCGACCTGCGCGTTCACCGGCCGGTGGACGTCACGGAGGTGCGGGAGGGCGACGGCGGGCGGCTGCTCGTGCGGGCCTCCGGCGGAGACTGGGCGGCGCGGGCCGTGATCAACGCGACCGGTACCTGGGACCGGCCCTTCTGGCCGCGCTATCCCGGTCAGGAGACGTTCCGGGGCCGTCAGCTGCACACCGCGAACTATCCGGGGCCGCAGGAGTTCGCAGGTCAGCGCGTGCTCGTCGTGGGCGGCGGGGCGTCCGGGACGCAGCATCTGATGGAGATCGCGGAGGTCGCGGCCGGTACGACGTGGGTGACGCGGCGGCCGCCCGTCTTCCGCGAAGGGCCGTTCGACGAGCAGGCCGGCCGGGAAGCGGTGGCGCTCGTCGAGGAGCGCGTACGGCAGGGGCTGCCGCCGCGGAGCGTCGTTTCCGTGACCGGCCTGCCCCTGACGGACGCCGTCCGGCGGGCGCGGGCGAACGGCGTGCTGGACCGGCTGCCGATGTTCGACCGCATCACGCCGACCGGGGTGGCCTGGGACGACGGCGACGCACGAGGACAGGCGCCCCGAAGCGTCGACGTCGACGTCATCGTCTGGGCCACCGGGTTCCGTCCCGTCATCGACCACCTCGCCCCCCTCAAGCTGCGCGAGAGCGGCGGCGGGATCAGAGTCGAGGGGACCCGCGCGGTGCGCGACGCGCGCGTGCATCTGGTGGGGTACGGCCCGTCGGCGAGCACGATCGGGGCGAACCGCGCGGGCCGAATGGCCGTACGCGACATTCGCGAGCTCCTCACGCGCGAGCCGACGACGGCGGCGGCAACGGCGGTGACAGCGGCTACGGCGGTGACAGCGGTGGCAGCCACCGCCTGAAACCCCTCGGCTGACGGTCCGAAACCTCCCGCCACTGTGAGCATGGCGTGACAGACATCGGATGAATCCTTCACAGCCATAGGCCCCTGGGGCAGTATGGCCGCAGGCCCGAAGGAGGTTCCGTGCGCGTCGCGCTCTTTGTCACCTGCGTCAACGACACTCTCTATCCGCACACCGGGCAGGCCGTCGTCACCCTGCTGGAGCGGCTCGGCGTCGAGGTGGACTTCCCGTCCGCGCAGACGTGCTGCGGGCAGCCGCAGTTCAACACGGGGTACCGGCACCAGACCGAGCCGCTGGTGCGCCGCTACGCCGCGGCCTTCCGGGAGTACGACTACGTGGTCACCCCGTCCGGCTCCTGCGCCGCGATGGTCCGTGACAACTTCCCGCGGATCGGCGCGAAGGCGTCCGCCGAGGGGCGGGGCGAGGAGCTGACGGAGGCCGCGGCCAGCGCGGTGCCGAAGACGTACGAGCTGACGGAGTTCCTCGTGGACGTGCTGGGCGTGACGGACGTCGGCGCGTACTACCCGCACACCGTCACGTACCACCCCACCTGTCACGGACTGCGGATGCTCGGTCTCGGCGACCGGCCGCGACGGCTGCTGGAGCATGTCAAGGGCATCGAGCTGCGCGAGCTGGCGGGCGCGGACGAGTGCTGCGGCTTCGGCGGCACCTTCGCCGTCAAGAACGCCGCCGTCTCCGCCGCGATGGGGGCCGACAAGGCGCGCGCCATCGTGGACACCGGGGCCGAGACCATCTGCACCGTCGACAACTCCTGTCTCATGCACATCGGCGGCACCCTGGCCCGGCAGGGCGCGACGGCCCGGCCCGTGCACATCGCCGAGATTCTGGCCGCGACGGAGGACACCGCAGAGGGCGCTTCGCCACCCGCCGTACCGGACGTCGCCGAAAGGAGCCCGCGGTGACCCCTACCTACCTCGGCATGCCCGGCAGCCACCCCGCCCCCTCCCGCGCGCCCTTCCCCGAGGCCGCCGCCGTCTCCACCCAGGACGCCCAGCTCCGCGGCAACCTCCGCCACGCCACCCACACCATCCGCGCCAAACGTGCCAAGGCCGTGGCGGAACTCGACGACTGGGGCGCGCTGCGCACCGCCGGCGCCGCCATCAAGGACCGGACGCTCCGTCACCTCGACCACTATCTGGAGCAGTTGGAGGAGTCCGTCACCCGCGCCGGGGGCACCGTGCACTGGGCGGCGGACGCGGACGAGGCGAACCGCGTCGTCACCCGGCTCGTCCAGGAGACCGGCGAGCGCGAGGTCGTCAAGGTCAAGTCGATGGCGACGCAGGAGATCGGGCTCAACGAGGCGCTGGCCGAGGCCGGGATCAGCGCGTACGAGACCGACCTCGCGGAACTGATCGTGCAGCTCGGCGACGACCTCCCCTCGCACATCCTGGTCCCGGCGATCCACCGCAACCGCGGCGAGATCCGCGACATCTTCCGCGAGAAGATGGCCGCCTGGGGCCGCCCCGCGCCGGACGGCCTCACCGACAACCCGCGCGAGCTCGCGGAGGCGGCGCGGCTGCATCTGCGCGAGAAGTTCCTCAGCGCCAAGGTGGGCGTCTCGGGCGCGAACTTCATGGTGGCCGACACCGGCACCCTGGTCGTCGTCGAGTCCGAGGGCAACGGCCGGATGTGCCTGACCCTCCCCGAGACGCTCATCTCGGTGGTCGGCATCGAGAAAATCGTGCCGACGTGGCAGGACCTGGAGGTGTTCCTGCAACTGCTGCCCCGCTCCTCGACGGCCGAGCGGATGAACCCCTACACCTCCACCTGGACCGGCATCTCGGACGGCGACGGCCCGCGCGAATTCCACCTGGTGCTGCTCGACAACGGCCGTACCGACACGCTCGCCGACCAGGTCGGACGGCAGGCGCTGCGCTGCATCCGCTGCTCGGCCTGTCTCAACGTGTGCCCGGTCTACGAGCGGGCCGGCGGCCACGCGTACGGGTCGGCGTACCCCGGCCCGATCGGTGCGATCCTCACCCCGCAACTGCGCGGCGTCAGCGGCTCGCTGGAGGCGTCGCTGCCGTACGCGTCCTCGCTGTGCGGCGCGTGCTACGAGGTGTGCCCGGTGGCCATCGACATCCCGGAGGTACTGGTCCACCTGCGGGAACGGGTCGTCGAGGGCGGCGAGGTGACGCTCCGCGGCTCGAAGGCGGTGATCAAACCCGCGAAGGGGCACGCCGCCGAACGGGCCGCGATGCGGGCCGCCCGCTGGGCCCTCGACCATCCGGGCGCGCTCCGCGGCGGCCAGCGGCTCGCGGCCCGTACCCGCCGGCTGCACCCCAAGCGGCTGCCGGGCCCCGGCCGCGCCTGGACGGACACGCGCGAGCTGCCCGAGGTGCCGGCGGAGTCGTTCCGTGACTGGTGGGCCCGTACGCGCGGCGAGAGGGGCACGAAGTGAGCGGCAGGGAACGGGTGCTGGGGCGCGTACGGCGCGCGCTCGCGGACGTGCCGCGCGACGAGCGGCCCGAGGACCGGCCGGTGGCCCGCGACTACCGGCGCACCCACGGCGACCGTACGCACGCCGAGCGGGTCGATCTGCTCGCCGAGAACCTGGCGGACTACCGCGCCGACGTGCACCGCTGCGAGCCCGCCGAGCTGCCGGCGCTGATCGCGCGGCTGCTGGGCGAGCGCGGTTCGCGCAGCGTCGTCGTGCCCGCCGGGCTGCCGCCGGAGTGGCTCGCGGAGGCGGACGCCGAGCGGGTGCCCGACGCGGCCGGGGACACGGCGCGCGGCCTGGACGCGGTGGACAGCGTCGTCACGGGGTGCGCGGTCGCGATCGCCGAGACCGGCACCATCGTTCTCGACGCGGGGCCGGACCAGGGGCGCCGCAGGATCACTCTCGTACCCGACCATCACATCTGCGTGGTACGGGCACGGGAGCACGTCGTGGACTCGGTGGTGCAGGGGCTGGAGCGGCTGGCTCCGGCGCGCCCGCTGACCTGGATCTCAGGGCCGTCGGCGACGAGCGACATCGAGCTGGACCGGGTGGAGGGCGTGCACGGGCCGCGCACCCTCGAAGTGATCCTTGTCGAGGAAGCGGCGGACGACGCCGACGATCAGGGCTGACGCACGCGGGCCGCTGGTTCAGCCGCTCCAGGGTCAGCAGTCGGCGACCGCCGACTCGATCCCCGCTCCCCGCGCGATCAGGTACTCGTCCGCCCCCGGCGCGGCGGCTATCTGGAGGCCGAGCGGCAGCCCGTCGGCGGCCCGGCCCGCGGGCACGGTCAGGGCGGGCGTCCCGGCGTAGCTCCACGGCAGGTTCATGATCGAGCTGCCGGTGGTGGCGATGCCGCGCGGCGCGGGCCCCGGTGCGGCGGGCATGATCCACAGGTCGATGCCCGCCTCGTCCATCGCGTGCGACAGGCGGGCGCGGAACTCCTCCCGGAACCGCAGCGCGCCCTCGTAGTCCGCCCGCGCGACGCCGTGCCCCTGCCGGATCGCGGCGGCCGTCTCCTCGCGGTAGTACCGCTCGTAGCGCGGGAACCAGTCGGCGTGGGCGCGGGCCACCTCGTAGCGGTTGACGAGGAACTGCTGCCGGACGATTTCCTCGTAATCCTCCATGAACGGGACCCGGCGGACCGGAAATCCGGCGTCGGCCAGCCGCACTACCTGTCGTTCAAAGGCGGCCAGCGTGTCGTCGTCGGCGCGCCGGAGATACGGGCCGTCCGGGACCCCGAGCACCGGAGGCTGATCGACCGGCCGCCGGTCGCGTGTGCCCGCCTCCCGCCAGCCGTCGCAGAGCACGGCGGCGGCCCGCGCCGCGCCCGCGACATCGGGCGCGAAGACGCCGACCGTGTCCAGCGTGGGCGCGTTGTCGATGACTCCGGCGACGGGGACGCGGCCGTGGGTGGGCTTGTAGCCGACCACGCCGCAGAAGGCCGCCGGGCGGATCACGGAGCCGACCGTCTGGGTGCCGATCGCCAGCTCCACCATGCCCGCCGCGACGGCGGCGGCCGAGCCGCTGCTGGAGCCGCCCGGTGAGTGCTCCAGGTTGTGAGGGTTGCGGGTGGGGCCCGGCGCGAGAACGGCGAACTCCGCCGTCACCGTCTTCCCGGCCACCAGCGCGCCCGCTGCCCGCAGCCGGTCGACCACCGCGGCCTGCGGTCCGTGCAGGGCCTCGGCGGGCACCTCGGATCCGGCGCGCGTGGGCAGGCCGTCGACGCGGATGATGTCCTTCACCCCGACCGCTACGCCGTACAGCGGAGGCTCGGCGGAGCCATCGGGGTGGCGCGAGGCCGTCTCGGCGGCCTCGGCGCGTAGCCGCGCGCGGCGGCCGGGCTCGGCGACGAAGGCCCGTACGTCCGTGTCCAGCCGCTCGATCCGGTCGCAGAGCCGGTCCGTGTCCAGCGTCGCTTTTCTCATGGTCACCGAGGTTACGGGGGTGTGCACGGGTACAGACAGGGGCTTCGGGCGGTGGCAGGATGCGGCACAACTCACTGATCATGTGGGACTGTTCGCCGATCGCAGCATGGAGGCGTCGTGTTCACCCGCTCAGCGCTGTCCGCCCTCGCCGCCACCACCGCCGCCCTCGCCCTGCTGGTGGGCTGTACCAGCACCAAGGTCTCCGGATCGGACGGCTCGGAGCTGAGCCTGGTCGAGAAGGGGAAGCTGAAAACCTGCACCCATCTGCCGTACGAGCCATTTCAGGTCCGCAAGAACAACAAGATCGTGGGCTTCGATGTGGATCTGGTGGATCTGGTCGCGGAGGATCTCAAGGTGAAGCAGGAGATCGTGGACACGCCCTTCGAGGGCATTCAGACCGGTGAGGACCTCAATACCCGGAAGTGCGATATCGCCGCGGCCGGAATGACCATCACGCCGGTGCGCGAGAAGAACCTGGACTTCACCGACAGCTATTTCGAGGCGACGCAGGCCCTGCTCGCGAAGAAGGGCGCGCCGTACCGCAGCCTCGCCGACCTCAAGGGGAAACGGCTGGGCGTCCAGCAGGGCACTACGGGCGAGGTGTACGGGCGCAAGCACGCGCCCGGCGCCACCAAGGTCCAGTTCGAGGATCTGGCCCTGCTGCTCACCAACCTCAAGACCGGACAGCTCGACGCGGTGGTCCACGACAACGGCGTCCTTCTGGACTACGCGAAGAAGAACCCGGAGCTGGCGGTGGTCGCCGAATTCCGTACGGGCGAGCAGTACGGCTTCGGCGTGCAGACCGGCAACGACGCGCTGCGCGAGGAGGTCAACAAGGTGCTCAAGAAGGCCAAAGCGGATGGCCGCTACGACCGTATCTACCGCAAATGGTTCTCCACCTCCCCCGCCTCCCCCAAGAAGTGAGGTGACGTCGTCGCATGGCCATGTCCCGTAGAAAACGGTCCCGCGCGATACGCGCCGTCCAGTACGCCGTGCTCGCCGCCGTCCTGCTCACGCTGGTCTTCGCCGCCGACTGGGGCGAGATCCGGCGCGCCTTCTTCGACGGCGGGGTGGCGAAGGCCCAATTCCCCGACATCATCACCACCGCACTGGTCAACACCGTCATCTACACCCTGCTCGGGTTCGGCTTCGGGCTGGCTCTCGGGCTTCTGCTGGCTCTGATGCGGCTTTCGGAGGTGCCGCCCTACCGCTGGCTGGCCACCGCCTATATCGAGTTCTTCCGCGGCATTCCCACCCTGCTGGTCTTCATCGCCCTGGGGTTCGGCGTTCCGCTCGCCTTCCAGGTGGCCATCAATCAGTACGCGACGGTGATGCTGGCCCTCGGTCTGGTCGGCGCGGCCTATATGGCGGAGACGATAAGGGCGGGCATCCAGGCGGTCCCCAAGGGGCAGACGGAGGCGGCGCGTTCGCTGGGCATGTCGCAGGGCCGGGCGATGGTGTCGATCGTGATTCCGCAGGCGTTCCGGATCGTGCTGCCGCCGCTGACCAATGAGCTGATCCTGCTGACGAAGGATTCCTCGCTGGTGTATTTGCTGGGTCTCTCGCTCGACCAGTACGAACTGTCCAAGTTCGGCCGGGACGCCCTCAATCAGAACCGCAGCCTCACCCCGATCCTGATCGCGGGGCTCTGCTATCTGGTCATCACGCTGCCGCTCGGCCATCTCGTACGGCGGCTCGAAGCCCGTACGGCGAGGGCGAGGTGAGCGACGTGTCGACCGGTGGGAAAAGCGAGGACAGGAGCGGCGTGGCGAGCGGCGAGGCGGGCACGGCGATCGAGGTCCGGGGACTACGCAAGTCGTTCGGCGAGCTGGAGGTGCTGCGCGGCATCGACTTCCGGGTGGCGCGCGGCGAGGTGGTGTGCGTGATCGGGCCGTCCGGGTCCGGCAAGTCGACGCTGCTGCGGTGCGTGAATCTGCTGGAGGAGCCGACGTCGGGGTCGGTGACGGTGGCGGGCGTCGAGATCACCGATCCGGAGGTGGACATCGACCGGGTGCGGCGGCGCATCGGCATGGTCTTCCAGTCGTTCAACCTCTTCCCGCATCTGTCGGCCCTGGGCAATCTGACCATCGCCCAGCGGCGGGTGCTGCGCCGCGACAAGGCGGAGGCGGAGCGGGTGGCGCGGGAGCGGCTGGGGCGCGTGGGGCTCACGGACAAGGAGTCCTCGTACCCGGCGCAGCTCTCCGGAGGCCAGCAGCAGCGGGTGGCCATCGCGCGGGCGCTGGCCATGGACCCCGAGCTGATGCTGTTCGACGAGCCGACGTCGGCACTCGACCCGGAGCTGGTCGGCGAGGTGCTCGCGGTGATGCGCTCGCTCGCCGACGAGGGCATGACGATGCTCGTGGTCACGCATGAGATGAGCTTCGCGCGGGAGGTCGCGGACCGGGTGGTGTTCATGGACGGCGGCGTGATCGTCGAGGAGGGCACGCCGGAGCAGGTCGTGGGCGCTCCCCGGCACGCCCGTACGCGGTCCTTCCTCGCGCGGGTGCTCGACCCGGCGGCCACGGAACTCGGTCCGGACCTGAACCCGGACTCCGACGAACACACGAACAAGCGGCCGGACGTTCGCTAGAACGCGTGATCGTTCCGGGAGGGATTGCGAAATCACTCTGCGACGCGTGATGCTTACGGTGCGCAAGCGACGGGCTGCAGACCGTTATCGCGCATCCGGCTCAAGTCCCCATGACGAGCCGGGTGTTAGTCCCACATTTGCACCAAGGAGAAGGCACCACCATGAACATCATCACCAACCTGCTCGCCGGCATCGTCCACTTCGTGGGTTGGCTCGTCTGACGGACGCTCTCCCCCATGCGGCGCCGCATCTCCCCGTCCCAGGGAGGTGCGGCGCCGCCGCGTCGCGGCATGCACACTGCACGCATGACCGACACCCTGTCTCAGGAGGAACGCGACATCGTCGCGACCGTACGCGACTTCGTCGACCGCGACGTCCGCCCCGTGGCCCGCGAACTGGAGCATGCGAATGCCTATCCCGGACAGCTGATCGACCGCATGAAGGACCTCGGCGTCTTCGGCCTCGCCGTGCCCGAGCCCTACGGACCGGCGCGCGTGAGCACCCCGTGCTACGCCCTCGTCACCGAGGAACTGGCCCGCGGCTGGATGAGCCTGGCGGGCGCGATGGGCGGCCACACCGTCGTCTGCTCGCTCATCCTGCGGTACGGGACCGAGGAGCAGCGCGAACGGTGGCTGCCTCGGCTGGCGACCGGGGAGGTACGGGCCGCGATGGCGCTCACCGAGCCCGGCGGCGGCTCCGATCTCCAGGCGCTGCGCACCACGGCGCGGCGCGAGGGCGGTTCGGGCGGCGGCCCGCAAGGCGGCTCGTACGTGGTGAACGGCGCGAAGACCTGGATCACCAACGCCCGCCGGGCCGGGCTCCTCGCCCTGCTCGTCAAGACCGACCCCGCCGCCGACCCCGCGCACCGGGGGATCAGCGTGCTGCTCGCCGAGCCCGGCCCCGGCCTCACGATCTCCCGCGATCTGCCCAAACTCGGCTACAAGGGCGTCGAGAGCTGCGAGTTGGCCTTCGACGACTTTCGTGTGCCGGCCGACGCGCTGCTCGGCGGGGTCGAGGGCGAGGGGTTCGGGCAGATGATGCGCGGCCTGGAGATCGGCCGCATCCAGGTCGCGGCGCGCGCGGTCGGCGTGGGGCGGGCGGCCTTCGAGGACGCCCTGGACTACGCGCGGCAGCGCGAGACCTTCGGAAAGCCGATCTGGAAACACCAGGCGATCGGCAACTACCTCGCGGACATGGCCACCTCGCTGACCGCCGCGCGCCAACTCGTACTGCACGCGGCCCGTACGTACGAGAGCGGGGCCCGCGCGGACCTGGAGGCGGGCATGGCCAAGCTGTTCGCCTCGGAGACCGCGATGCGCGTCGCGCTGGACGCGGTGCGCATCCACGGCGGATACGGCTACTCGACGGAGTTCGATGTGGAGCGGTACTTCCGCGACGCCCCCTTGATGATCGTCGGTGAGGGCACCAACGAGATCCAGCGGGACGTCATCGTCCGTCAGCTGATCGACCGCGGCGGCCTCGGCTGAACCGGCCGGGGCCGGGCCGGGGTCAAAGCTGCGGCCGGTCAGCGCTCCATCGGCCGCTTGGCGGTCTCCGGCAGGACGACGTACACACAGGCCGAGACCAGGCAGAGCCCGGCCACGTACCAGGGGAAACCCCCGGCGTGGCCGGCCTGTTTGAACCAGGTCCCGACGTAGGGGGCGGTGCCGCCGAAGAGGGCGACGGTCAGTGAGTACGGGAAGCCGATGCCCGCGGCCCGTACGCGCGCGGGGAAGACCTCGGCGTTCACGGCGGCGGCCACCGCGGTGTAGCCGGTGAGCAGGACCATGCCCGCGCACTGGACCAGAAGGAGCGAGAGGAACGCGTCGGTGACCGCGTGCAGCAGAGGCACCGCGAGGACGGCGAACCCCACGGCGAAGGTGATCAGCAGCGGCTTGCGGCCGATGCGGTCCGAGAGCATCCCGCCGAGCGGCTGGAGCAGCGCGAAGAATGCCAGGGAGATGGTGCCGACGAGCAGCGCGTCGCCCTTGTCGAAGCCCGCGTTGACCTCGGCATAGGTGGGCAGGTAGGTGGTCCAGGTGTAGTAGGCGATGGTGCCGCCCGCGGTGATGCCGCAGATCAGCAGGGATTCGCGGGGGTGGCGGCGCAGCGCCTCGAAGAGCGCGGGGCGGGCGGCGGCCCGCTGCTCCGCGCTGCGCGTCTCGTGCGCGCCCTGCCGGACCCAGAAGCCCACGAGGCTGATGAGCGCGCCGACCAGGAAGGGGATGCGCCAGCCCCATTCCCCCATCTGCCCGTCGGTGAGCAGATGGGTGAGCAGCGCGGCCACGCCCGAGGCGAGGAGCTGGCCGATGGTGGTGGACACGTACTGGAAGCTGGAGAACAGCCCGCGCCTGCCGGGCCCCGCCGATTCGACGAGGAAGGTGGTGGATGCCGCGAACTCGCCGCCCACCGAGAGCCCTTGGATCAGCCGCGCGATGACGAGGACGACCGGGGCGAGGACGCCGACGGCGGCGTAGGTGGGGGTGAGGGCGACGAGGAGGCTGCCGCCGCCCATGAGCAGGATGGTGATGGTGAGCGCGGCGCGGCGGCCGTGCCGGTCGGCGACGGCTCCCATGAGCAGGCCGCCCACGGGCCGCATGAAGAAGCCGACGGCGAAGACGGCGAAGGTGGAGAGCAGCGGGACGAGGGAGTTTCCGGAGCCCTTGGGGAAGACCTGGTCCGCGAAGAAGACGGCGAGGAACGAGTACGCGTACCAGTCGTACCACTCGGCGGCATTGCCGACGGAGGCCGCCGCGAGCTGGCGGAATGCGGAGCCGGGGCGCGCGCCGGCGGGCTCGCCGCGCCCGGCCGCTATGTGATCGGTACTCGTCATGATCCGCTACTCCCCCGGCACGCCCGCCCGCTAACGCGGACACGAGGAATGGGATGACGGTCCTGTCCGGGCCGCGGCCCACGAAGCGGTCGGCACCGCAGGGTCAGGCCGCCGGGGCGAGCTGCGTGTCGCGCCGTACGAGGGCCGCGTACCGGCCGTCCTGCGCGAGCAGTTCGTCATGGGTGCCGCGCTCCATGATGTGGCCGCCGTCGAGCACGACTATCTGGTCGGCGTCGCGGATCGTGGAGAGCCGGTGCGCGATGGTGATGGTCGTACGCCCGGCGGAGAGCGCGTCCATCGCCTCCTGGACCGCGAACTCGGTCCGGGTGTCCAGCGCGCTGGTGGCCTCGTCGAGTATGAGCACCGGCGGATCGCGCAGAATGGTCCGGGCGATGGCCAGGCGCTGCTTCTCGCCGCCGGAGAAGCGGTATCCGCGCTCGCCGACCATGGTGTCGTAGCCGTCGGGCAGCGCGGCGATGTGGTCGTGGATCTGCGCTGCCTTCGCGGCGGCCGCGATCTCGTCGTCGGTGGCGTCGGGTTTGGCGAATCGCAGGTTGTCGGCCACGGAGGCGTGGAAGAGGTAGGTCTCCTGCGAGACCACGCCCACGGCTCGGGCCAGCGTGTCGAAGTCGAGGTCGCGGACGTCGACTCCGTCGATCAGGACCCGGCCGCCCGTGACGTCGTAGAGCCTGGGCACGAGGTAGCTCAGGGTGCTCTTGCCGGAGCCTGTGGGGCCGACGACGGCCAGGCTGCCGCCCGCCGGGACGCTCACATCGATTCCGCTGAGCGTGGGGGCCGTGTCCGCGCCATGGGTGCCATCGGTACCGGCGGCGTCGGCTTCGGCGTGCTCCGCACCCTTCGCGCCGTCCACACCCTTCGCGCCGTCCGCCTCCTCCGCGCCGCTCGCGTCCTTCACGTCGTACGAGAAGGAGACGTCCTCGAAGCGGACGTCCCCTCGGACGGTCCGGAGGCGGACGGGCTCCGCGGGCTCGTCGATGTCCACCGGCAGGTCGAGGTATTCGAAGATGCGCTGGAAGAGCGCGAGCGAGGTCTGCATCTGCACGCCGGTCGTGAGCAGGCTGACCGTGGGCCGGAGCAGGCCCTGCTGGAGCGAGACGAAGGCGACCAGGGTGCCGATGGAGACGGCCGGCCCGCCGAGCTGGAGCGCCATCCCCGCGGCCCAGTAGATGAGGGCGGGCATCGCGGCCATGACGATCCCGATGGTGGACATCCGCCACCGGCCGGCCATGTTGGAGCGCACTTCGAGGTCGACGAGGCGCTCGGACTCCGCGGCGAAGCCCTTGGTGAGGGAGTCGGCGCGGCCCATGGTGCGGCCCAGCAGGATGCCGCTCACCGAGAGGGACTCGGTGACCATCGCGGACATGGCGGCCATCTGCTTCTGCCGCTGCGAGGTGATCTTTTTGCGCTCGCGGCCGACTCTGCGGCTGATCCATACGAACAGCGGCAGCAGGAGCAGCGAGACGACGGTGAGCCGCCAGTCCAGGGCGAGCATGGCCACCACCGTGGCGACGACGCTGGTCAGGTTGGAGACCAGCGAGGTGGCGGTGGAGGTGACGGTGGCCTGCATGCCGCCGATGTCGTTGGCGATCCGGGACTGGACCTCGCCGGTGCGGGTGCGGGTGAAGAACGCCAGCGGCATCCGCTGGAGCTGGGCGTAGACGGCGGTGCGCAGGTCGTGCATGACGCGCTGGCCGACGGTGGTGGAGATGAGGGTCTGGAGGACGCCGAAGATGCTGTTGACGACGGCGGCGGCGATCATGCCGAGCGCGAGCAGGCTGAGCAGGCCCGTACGGCCGTGCGGCAGGGCGACGTCCAGCACCTCGCGGAGCAGGAACGGCGAGGCGACCGAGACCAGCGAGGAGGCGGCGACCAGCAGCCCGACGAGGGCGAGGCGGCCGCGGTAGGGGCGGAAGAGCCGGAGGATGCGCCGCAGCTGGGCGGGTTGCTCCGGGTCTGCGGGCGGGGGCGTCCATTCGATGTCGTCGCGGGGCATGGGCTCCTTCACAGGGATGCGGGTTCACAGAGGTACGGAAACGAAGTCTCGCCGAGCATAGCTCATTGTTACCTATACTCACAATGCACTGGGTCCTGTACCCTGTGATCATGACGGCCCCCGACCCGACCGGCCAGCTCGCCGAACAGTTGCTGCGTCTCAACCGCAGAATCCACCGCGCACAGCGCCGCCTCTTCGAGCCGGTGGGCATCACCCCCGCGCAGTCCCGGCTGCTGCGCGCGGTCGCGCACTTCGGCGACGCGCCGCCGCGGATGGCCGACCTCGCCGAGCGGCTGGAGGTCGTGCCGCGCGCGGTGACCACCCTGGTCGACGCCCTGGAGGCGGCCGGGTCGGTGCGCCGGGTGCCGGACCCGGCCAATCGCCGCGTCATCCGGATCGAGCTCACGGACCGCGGCCGCTCGACGCTCCGCGCGCTGCGCGACGCGCGCCGGACGGCGGCGGAGGACATCCTGGCCCCCTTGGACACCGAGCAGCGCGAGGTGCTGAGCGAGCTGCTGGCCCAGCTGATGGCCGGGCCGAACGGCCACTGCTGACCCCCGTCGCGCCCTCGTCGCGCCACCGCCGCGCGCCGGCAGAACACCCCGGAACCGGACCCGACTCCCCCACCCGGCACCATGAACTGGTACCGATCATCCCGAGACCCCGAGACTGAAAACCGGCATTTCGACACCACGCACCACGCTCGCGTCCCGTAGCCGACGCCGAGAAGCACCACGAGGAGAGCACCATGCCGCTGCTGGAGCCCGACCCCCACGCACTCCGGCCGACCGCGCCGCGGGCCCCTTCCCCGGACCGCGTCGCGAGCGACCGTTCCCAGGGCACGCCGCAGCCGCTGCGCGGTGATCTGGAGGCGCTGCTCGGCCCGGAGAAGGTGCTGTGGAAGGTCTCCGACCTGGTGCGCTACGCCTCGGACGCGAGCCCGTACCGCTTCACGCCGCAGGTCGTCGTCCTCGCCGAGGACGTGGACGACATCTCCGCCGTCTTCTCCTACGCCCACGGCAAGGGCCGCGAGGTGGTGTTCCGGGCCGCGGGCACCTCGCTCAACGGGCAGGCGCAGGGCGAGGACATCCTCGTCGACGTGCGCCGGCACTGGGCGGGCGTCGAGGTCCTGGAGGACGGCGCGCGGGCCCGTATCCAGCCCGGCACCACCGTCGTACGGGCCAACGCCGCCCTCGCCCGGCACGACCGGGTGCTGGGCCCGGACCCGGCGAGCTCCATCGCCTGCACCGTGGGCGGCGTCGTCGCGAACAACGCCTCCGGCATGACGGCGGGCACCACCCGCAATTCGTACCGCACGGTCAGCTCCCTGACGCTCGTACTGCCGTCCGGGACCATCGTGGACACCGGCGATCCGCGGGCCGACGAGGACCTGGCGCACGCCGAGCCGGAGCTGTGCGCGGGACTGCTGGCCCTCAAGGCGGAGATCGAGGCGGACGCCGCGCTGACGGCGCGGATCCGCGCGAAGTACGAGATCAAGAACACCAACGGCTACCGCCTGGACGCCTTCCTGGACGGTTCGACGCCCGTGGAGATCCTGCGCGGGCTGATGGTCGGCTCCGAGGGCACGCTCGGCTTCATCTCGGAGGTGGTCTTCGACGCCCTGCCGCTGCACCGGCTCACCTCCACCGCCCTGCTCTTCTTCCCCACCCTCCAGGCGGCGGCAGCGGCCGTGCCGCTGTTCAACGAGGCGGGCGCGCTCGCCGTGGAGCTGATGGACGGCAATACCCTGCGCGCCTCCGTCAGCGTCGCGGGCGTGCCGGCCGACTGGGCGGAGCTGCCGAAGGAGACGGCGGCCCTGCTGGTCGAGTTCCGCGCGCCCGACGAGGCGGCCCTCACGGAGTGCGAGCGGGTCGCGAACGAGGCGATCGGCGGCCTCGAACTCACCGCGCCCGTCGCCTCGGTCACCAACGCCTTCACCCGCGTCCCCGGTGTCATCAGCGGCTATTGGAAGGCCCGTAAGGCGTTCGTCACCGCGGTGGGCGGCTCCCGCCCGTCCGGCACGACGCTGATCACCGAGGACTTCGCGGTGCCGCCGTCGCGTCTGGCCGAGGCGTGCGAGGCGCTGCTGGAGCTCCAGGAGCGGCACGGCTTCGACGCCGCCGTGGCGGGCCACGCGGCCCACGGCAATCTGCACTTCCTGCTGGCCTTCGACGCGGCGGAGCCTTCCGACGTCGACCGGTACGCCGCCTTCATGGACGACTTCTGCGCGCTCACGGTGGAGCGTTTCGACGGTTCCCTGAAGGCCGAGCACGCCACGGGCCGCAATATCGCCCCGTTCCTGGAGCTGGAGTGGGGGCCGCGGGCGACGGGGCTGATGTGGCGGATCAAGGAGCTCCTGGACCCGCACACCATCCTCGCCCCGCGCGTCCTGCTCGACCGCGACCCGAAGGCGCATCTGCGCGGCCTCAAGACGATTCCGCGGGTCGAGCAGGTCGCCGATCCGTGCATCGAGTGCGGGTTCTGCGAACCGACCTGTCCCAGCGGCGACCTGACGACCACGCCGCGCCAGCGGATCGTGCTGCGCCGCGAGATGATGCGCCAGTCCCCCGGTTCGCCGGTCACCGACAGCCTGCTGGAGAGCTACGGCTACGACGCCGTGGACACCTGCGCCGGCGACTCGACCTGCAAGCTCGCCTGCCCCGTCGGCATCGACACCGGCGCGATGATGAAGGACTTCCGGCACCAGCGGCACTCGCCGCGCGAGGAGCGCACGGCCGCGCTCGTCGCCAAGCGCTTCAAGGTGGTGGAGAAGTCCGCGCGGCTCGCGGTCGGCGCGGCGCAGCAGATCAGCGACCGGCTGCTGGAGTCGGTGACCGTCGCCGCGCGCAAGGCCGTACGGCCCGATCTGGTGCCCGAGTGGCTGCCGGAGATCCCGGGGGCGGCGGCCCGCAGGCTGCCCGCCACGCGGCGGGTCGGCGCGGTCGCCGTCTACTACCCGGCCTGCGTCAACCGGATCTTCGGGGAGCCGGAGGGGTACGCGGGGCCCTCGCTGCCGGAGGCCGTGGTCGCGGTCTCGGCGCGCGCCGGGAAGCCGGTGTGGATTCCGGGGGACGTGGCGGGCACGTGCTGCGCGACGATCTGGCACTCCAAGGGGTACGACGACGGGAACGCGGTCATGGCGAACCGCATCGTCGAGGCCGCGTGGGGCTGGACGGCGGGCGGTCGGCTGCCGCTGGTCGTCGACGCCACGTCGTGCACGCTGGGCATCGCCCATGAGGTGGTGCCGTATCTGACCGAGGACAACCGGAAGCTGCACGCGGAGCTGACGGTGGTCGACTCGGTGGTGTGGGCGGCGGAGGAGCTGCTGCCCGATCTGACGGTGCTGCGGACCGTCGATTCGGCGGTCCTGCACCCCACCTGTTCCATGCGGCACTTGGGGGACGAGGCGCAGTTGGTGACGGTCGCCGAGGCGTGCGCGCGGGAGGTGGTGGTGCCGGACGACGCGGGGTGCTGCGCCTTCGCCGGTGACCGCGGGATGCTGCACAAGGAGTTGACGCGGTCGGCGACGGAGCGGGAGGCGGCGGAGGTGACGTCACGCCCGTACGACGCCCATCTGTCGGCGAACCGGATGTGCGAGATCGGCATGGACCACGCCACCGGCCGCAGTTACTATTCGGTGCTGCTGGAACTGGAGCGCGCGACGCGCCCCTCCGGCGTCTGAACTGCCGGAGGGGCGGCGGCCGGTGGGCGCCCGTAGCCGCTACGTGCGGGCTCCGATGTGCAGGGCGAGCGCGCTCCTGGGGCCCACGGTCACGGTCGCCTTGCCGTCGTCCCCGACGGTGACGGTGCTGCCCGCGCACTCGTCCGGCCGTGCCGCGACGACATCGCAGTACGTCCCCGCGGGCAGCCCGGTGGCGAAGGTCCTGGTCAGGGCGGTCTCGCCGCTGTTGAGGGCGACGAAGCCCCTGTCGCCGCGGGCGAAGGCGATGACGCCGCGGCCGTCGTCCCACCAGTGGCTGAGCGGCGCGTCGGCGACGGCGTTGCGGAAGCCGACCATGCCGGTGATGTCCTGCCGGGCGTGCGTGCAGGTCCACTCGCCGTTGTCGCAGCGGGCCGCGCCGCCGTCCGGCGGGCCCGCGTCCTTGTCGGTCCAGGCGTAGCCGGAGTAGACGTTGGGCGAGCCGTAGGGCGAGGCGAGCATGAAGACGTTGGCGAGGGTGTAGGCGGCGGCGTCCTTGTAGGTGAGGGTGGAGCCGTTGCGCTCGGTGTCCCAGTTGTCGACGAACGTACGGGCGCTGCCGCTGCTCAGCTTGGCGTCGCCGATGTGCCTCAGGCTCGTCAGATCGCCGCTCCGCAGGGCGGACTTGAGGTGGGTGCCGTAGCGGAACTCGTCGACGTCGCCGATCCCAGTGTATTCGTCGGGCTGTACGGCCTCGCCCGCGCCGTAGATGGCCTCGGACACCCAGAAGCCGGGGTCGGCCATCTTGCCCTTGACGGCGGCGAGGTCGGCGGCGGCGATGTGTTTGGCGGCGTCGACGCGGAAGCCGTCCACGCCGAGGGAGCGAAGGTCGTCGAGGTAGCGGGCGATGGTGGTGCGTACGTAGTCGCTGCCGGTGTCGAGGTCGGCGAGGCCGACGAGCTGGCAGTTCTGTACGTCGCCGCGGTCGCGGTAGTCGTCGATGTCCTTGCGGCAGCCGTGGAAGTCCTGGACTTGGTAATAGCCGGGGTAGTCGTATTTGGTGTAGCGCGTGCCGCCGGTGCCGGTGCCCGACCCTGCCGACATGTGGTTGACGACGGCGTCGGCGATCACTTTGACCCCTGCCGCGTGGCAGGTCGCGACCATGTGCGCGAAGGCGTCCCGGTCGCCGAGCCGTCCCGCTACGCGGTAGCCGACGGGCTGGTAGGAGGTCCACCACTGGTCGCCCCGGATGTGTTCGGAGGCGGGCGACACCTCGACGTAGCCGTAGCCCGCGGGGCCGAGCGAGTCGGTGCAGGCACGGGCCACGGCGTCGTATTTCCACTCGAAGAGGGTGGCGGTGACGCTCTTTCCGCCCGGCGGCGTGGCCCGTGAGGAGTCCGGGGCGATGACGGCGAGGCAGGCGGCGGCGGTCAGCCCGGCCACGGCGCCGCGCAGGACGCGGGTGCGCAGGTACACGTGCGGCTCCTTCGGTGTACGGGCACGGCTGGTGCCCTCGAAGGCAGCCACGCGCCAGGCCACCGTGGGGGTTCTGGGACGGAGACTGCCGTCCGGCGGTGAACACGTCAAGGTGTACCGCCGAGGATACGACGGGAGCCTTTTCTCTCCGCCGCCCGCTGTGGCGGAACGGCTTCGTCCGCACGTCGGGCCTCTTGCGCACCGGGCGCACCAACCGCCATGGTCCTGACCGATGTTGTTCCTGCGCAAGCCACGCACCGTCAGCTCCCTGGAGGGTCGATGAACGAGGCAGCACCGCAGAACCACGGCGAAGAACCCGGTCCCAGCCGCCGCTCCCTGCTCTGGACGGCGGGCGCCGCGGGCGCCGGTCTGGGGCTCGGCGGATTGAGTGCCCAAAGCGCCGCCGCCGACAGCAGATCCGCGGCCGGGGGTGCGCCC
>NZ_JBHVHQ010000002.1:0-82978 GCF_042800135.1 Streptomyces sp. NPDC057654
GGGCGGCGCCCCTCGCGCTGTCCGGACGTCAGTCGTCCTGGCGGGCCGGGTGGCGCGGGCCCTGTCCCGGGGGCGGGGTGAGCGTGGACCGGTACGTACCGGAGTCGCTCTCGTCGAGTGGGGTCTCCAGGGTGAGTCCGGCGGCGGCCATGCGGTCGTACTCGGCGAGGATCAGGTCCTTGGTGCGGTAGGTGCCGTGGGCCGCCTCGTCTTTGCGCTTCACGATGGGGAAGGTGTCGAGGATGTACGACACGTCGTCGCGAGTGATGCCGTAGAGGTGGAAGAAGAGGGCGTCTAGTTCGACGCGGATGATGGTGCGACGGTCCTCATCCCAGCGGAAGGGGATGCCGGTGTCGCCGATGTCCCGGGCAAAGGCCGTCATGTCAGTAGTTGTGTAGGTGAGTTCGAGGATGCGAGGAGTCAGAGAGCCAACGTGTTTAGCGATAATTTCTGGGGCGATGAAGGGCAGTTGTTCGAATAGGAAGTTGCTCAGGTTGGTGCCGCCGAGCTTCTGCCGCAGCACGTAGTCGAGAGCCATTGAGATGCTGTTGCTGTAGAGCAAGGGAGAGTGCTTGTAGTCCCGAGGTAGCAGGATGCTCCCGGAGTGTCCGAGGCCCGCACGAGGGAAGACGCAGGCAATTGCGGTGCGTTCATCTGATGCGCGGCAAATCTTTCGAAAGCCCAGCACCCAGCCCTGCTTCCACTCCTTTGCGACCAAGCGGCTGCGTACGCCCAGTGCCACGATGGGCTTGCCCTCCTCGTCGAGTACATCTGTGGGGACGTCTTGTTCCGGTACCCAGTAGCGGGGTCGGACAATAGATTCGGGGTCCTGCTTCTCTGCGAGGGGTAGGTCATGGATATCGCCCTCGTCTGTGAACGTCGCCCACCTGTGGTCGTAGTGGTGGAGCATCTTCGCTTCGTACAGCGGTAGTAGCCGCGCCTCTCCGTGGACCAGCACGTTTCCATCCAGTCGCCAGCCATCCGCGAGCATCGAGTCGAGGGTTTCGCCGTCGGCGGCGGAAGGACGGAAGAGATGGGAGTCGTGGGACATGTCGAACATGCGCAGGAACGACACGCCCCATGGGTCTCCGTTCGCCTTGTCCGACTCCTTGAGGAGGACCGGAACCCGGCGGTAGATGCCGAGGGTGATCTCGGCGTCGCGGCGGGTACGGAAGACCGGGCAGGTTCCGGTGTTGGGGTTGAGGAGGGTGATCTCCTCGGGGGTGAGGGTGAAGACCTTGTCGTGGGTCTCCAGCTCCGCCGGGTCATGGACGAAGAAGGCGAATCGGGCGGCTGGTTCACGCAGTGAGCGGCCTGCGAGGGACAGTACGCAGAACTTGAACGAGCGGTGTACGCCAGGGAAGAGCGGCTGTGCGTTCTCGAAGTCGAACAGCGCCACCAGCGATCCCGCCGACACCAAGTCCTTGAAGAAATACTGCGTCCGTGCGTCTGTCGCGATGCCCGTTGGCACGATGACACCGGTACGCCCCCGGACACCGGTCAGGATGCGGTCGGCCTCGGCGAACAGCGCGTACAGGTTGAGATTGCCCTGCCCCGTCAGGGGATAGCGACCGGAGATGCGCAGGTAGTGGCTCTCGCCGTACACGCGGCGCTTGGCGGCCTCGTACTCGTTGAACAGCCCGACGGTGTCGAGGTCGTCCCCGAGCGCCTGGATCTTCTTCTTCCGGGCCGCCGTGTTGTTGGTCGCCGCGATGCCCGGCGCGCGTACTGCGAAGAACTCCGTCTCGGGGAAGTTGATGCTGTCCCACGGCGGATTCCCCACCACCGCGTCGAATCCTCCGGCCCACCCTGTCGCCGGATCGACCCCCGCCCCCGACTCTGGAACGGCGAACACCTCCGGGAACTCCAGGTGCCAGTGGAAGAACCGGTACTGCTCGCTCAGGGCGAGCACCTCCGTCAGCGTCGCGTCGTTCACCCCCGCCGTGTCCCCGGCGAGCAGGCTCCGTACGACGTCGTGCGTCGGCGCCTCCGGCGCGCCCGTGTGCTTCGGCCAGACGAAGGCGGCACACCACGCGTCCGCCGTCTCACGGTCGCGCGTGTACGCGGCGGAGCTCACGTAAGCCTCGTACGCCGCCTCTTGAGCATGGACCTCAACCAGATCCTCGGCCGGCGCATGGGTGATCCGGCTGAGCTGCGCCGCGAGCCGCGCATTGCTCGGCACCGTGACCTCGGACTCGGCGAACAGATCGCCCTGGCCGCCGCGTTGGGCCTTGTTGCGCTTCTTGAGCGCGGCCGCGTACTTCTTGTCGTCGCCCTCGATCGCGTCGAACGCCTCGTCGGGGACGCCGCCCGCGAGGAGTGACGGCGTCGTACCGAGCAGTGCGTTGCCGTACCGCACATGCGCGTCCAGGAACCCCAGCGCCTTCCCCGGCTCCATCGCCTCCAGCCATAGCGACACCTTCGCCAGCTCCACCGCCATGGGGTTGAGGTCGACGCCGTAGATGCACCGCGCCACGACCTCCCGCAGTGCGTGCCGTACCGCGTCCACCGTCGGCTCCGGGTTGTGCTCGCGTACCGCCGCGACCCGCTTCGCGATCCGTCGCGCCGAGGCAACCAGGAAGTGCCCGGAACCACAGGCCGGGTCGCACACTGTCAGGCCCAACAACTCCTCGACGATGTCGTCCGCCGGGTCGGGGCGTCCACCCGCCGAGGCCCGCTGCTCGCCGCGCTTGACCGCGTCGTCGATGACCGGGTCGAGGGTCGTGTCGAGCAGGCACTCGATCAGCGACGACGGGGTGTAGTAACTGCCCGTCGTCTTACGGCTGTTGCCCGCCACCTCGACCAGTTCGAACGACCGGTCCGCCGCCGAGTGCTTCGGCTCCAGTTCGAGGAGTGACTCGTACACCGAGCCGAGCTCCTCCGCGTCCAGGTGCCGGTAGTCGACGGCCCGCCACCGCCGCGCTCCCGGGTCATGAACCTGAGCCAGGTACCCGACGGCCTTGAGCAGCGCCTCGTTGGAGAGCCTCAGTCCCTCCAGCGGCGCGTCCGCCTCCGTACGCGAGAAGAGCCCGCCGAGACCGGGCAGCCCCAGTTCGGGCCGCCCGCCCTCCGTACCCAGCGCGTCGAGTACGAGCCGCAGCGCCTCGTACTGGTCACCGTGCGCCGTGCCCTGGCGCCGCCGGGCCCGTCTGCGCAGCCGGCCCGAGGAGAAGTACTGGGCGTACGCCTCCCGAGCCCGGTCGTCCGCCGCCGGGTCGAGGAGCGCGTCCCGGTCCTCGGCGACGAAGACGAAAAGGAGCCGGTAGACGAGCCGGAGGAGCGCCTTCTGCAGCGCCTTCGGGTCGGTGTCCTCGCGCAGCCGCCCGTTCTCCGGGTGCCGCAGGAACCCCGTACCGAGCACCGTCAACGCCTGCTGGACGCCGAGCCGCAGCTGGTCCAGTGCACGCGCACCGGAGGTGACGGCCTCCGTCCGCCACTTCTCCAGCCAGCACCCGGAGGGCGCCGCCCCCTCCGCCACCTCGAACCGCGACGCGTGCAGCACGCAGTACAACAGCACGAAGTCGCTGAACAGCTCCCCGTCGAAGATCGCCTCCAGGTCGAACTCGACGTACGCGGCCGTCGCGAACGACGACGAGTCGCGCAGCAGCCGCAGCGTCCGTCCGTTGGTGAGGACGGCCCACAGGTGCGCCTCGGTCCGGTTGAGGCAGTCCTGGACCAGGGACTGCGGCGGCACCTGCCCGGCGGCCGGCCGCTTGTCCGGTTCCTGGTTCCAGGGGATCAGGTGGAGCAGCGCGGGCCCGTGCCGGTGTGAGATGCGGAACCGGGTCTCGGTGTCGGAATCGGCGCGGATTCCGTCCGGGCCGACCTCCGTCAGCGCCCCGAAGTCCAGCTTGCGGAAGAGCTGGGAGAGCCAGTCGGAGGAGGCCCGGCCCGTCGGGTCGGCGGCGGGCGCACCGGTCTTGGGATCGGCGGGCAGCACGGCGCGCAGTTCGCGCCAGAGCGGCTTGAGGTACTCCCAGGCGCGCTCGGCCTCGTCGCGGACGGCGACCGAGCCCGGCAAACCGTAATCGGCGGACTTGGTGCCCGGCAGGTTCCGCGCCTCGGCGATACGGACGAGCATGTCGCCGGGGAGCAGCCCGCCGACGGTGGTGACGGCGGTGAAGACCGGTGCGGTGCGGGTGGCGGCGGACATCAGGCTTCGGCTCCGGTCACGAGAGGGGCGGATACGGTGGCGGGCTGCTGCGGCAGGTACACGTACACGCCGAGGACGTCGGCGGGCTCCTGCGGTACGACCTTCAGGCCGCGGACGATCTCGGCACGGTCGCTGGTGTCGGCCTTCCGTACCCGCCGGTGCGAGGCGTCGAGGTCGGCGGCGAGGGCGACACCGTACTCGGCGATGTGGCCGGACAGTTCGGGGAGTCCGTCCAGGGTGCGGGTGATCTGGTTGCGTGCCAGCTGCTCGTGGGTGTTGGCGGCGGCCCGCGCGCCCAGGAGCGCCGACGCCGCGTCGTCGTCGAGCCAGCGGGCCCGGGACGGCAGGCCCTCGAAGGCGAGGAGCCGGGCGTCCTCGGCGACGATCTGCCGCTCCCCGGTGCGGGACGGCAGCGTCAGGTGGAAGCGGTAGCGGACCAGGAGCAGGGTGGTGCGGATGGTGACCGCGTCCGTGGTGACGACGCCGCAGCGGCGGGCCGGGCGCGGGCCCGGAGTGTTCGCGTCGAGGGCCGAGTCGAGGACGTACGAGGCGAGCGCGCCGACCGCCGGGTCGGTGCGGACCAGGGCCGCCTCGCCGCGCCCGATCGCCGGGCTGGTACGGAACGGGATCTCCCGGTCCTCCTCCACGATCCGCCCGCCGAGCACCGCCGCGAGACCGTCGCGCACTCCGGCCGGCGTACCGCCGACCTGCGCGGCGAAGTCGCCGGAGCCGTCGCGGGGGTCGCGGACCTGGGCGTCGAGGTCGCGCAGCGCCTCCAGGACGAAGTCGCGGACCTCCCCGGAGCCGCCGAGCGCGGCCCGTACGGCGGTGACTTCGCGGGCCACCTGCTCCGGGTGGATGGCGCGCTGCGCGTACTTCGAACGGGAGGTCCGCTCGCGCTCGGCGGCCGAGTTCCACTCCCGTTCCATCCGGTCGAATGACTCCTGGTGGCTGTCGAGGTCGAAGAGGCCCTCCTGGGTGCCCTGCCTGCCGTGCAGCAGCAGCCATTCGACCACCGCGTCGGTGACGCCCGAAGCCGTCTCGTCCGGGACGGAGACTGAGATGCCGAGGTCCTTCTTGATCTGCCGGTGCTTGGCGAAGAGGACTTCGAGAACTTTGCCGTCGATGCCGTTGTCCTCGCCGAACATGGTGATCACGCGGACCTGGTCGCGCTTCTGCCCGTACCGGTCGACGCGGCCTTCCCGCTGGTCGTGCCGGGTCGGGTTCCACGCCAGGTCGTAGTGGATCACCGCGTCGAAGGCGTGCTGGAGGTTGACGCCCTCGGAGAGGCAGTCGGTGGCGATCAGGACGCGTCGGACAGCCGGGTCGTCGGCGTCCTCGGCGGCCAGCTTCTCGATGCGCTCCAGGCGCTGCTGCGGGGAGAGCGTGCCGGTGACGGCGGCGATCCGCGTCTTCGTCCCCAGCTTCTTCTCCAGGTGTGTCGCCAGGTACTCGGCGGTGGGGATGTAGCGGCAGAAGACGATCGGGCTGTAGCCGTCCGCGATCAGCGACTTGAGATGCGCGGTCAGCGCCTTGAGCTTGGCGTCGGACGCCGGACCGTACAACTCGGCCGCACGTGAGGCGAGTTCACGCAGTCGCGGGTCACCCTGCTCGCTCTCCGCCGCGCCCGGCGCGACGTCCATGCCCTCCAGCCGGTCACTGTCCGAGGAGTCACGGGTCAGCGGCGCACCGAGGGCGTCCGCCTCGACGGCGGTCCGGGCGGCGGCGGACTCGGAACGGGTTTCCAGGGTGCGGGCCGCGGCGGCCGGCGAGGACACCATGGACCGGAGCAGCGCGATCACCGACCACCAGGCGATCCGGGCCTCCCGCTTGCCCTGGCGACCGGCGGTCTCCACCCGGTCCGCGGCGTAGGCGATCGCGTCGTCGAGCAGCGCTCGGTAGACGGGTGTCAGCTTGTACGGCTCGTCCTTGGTCCACCGGTCGGAGGGGAACGCGGTCCGCTCGACGAGGGAGTCGTCGGCGAGACCGTCCTCCTTGGTGAGGTACTGGCGCACGTCGGCCCGCTTACGGGCGACGAAGTGCTCGGCGAGCCGGGCCCGGCCCGCCGGGCTCTCCAGATCGACCGTGGCCAGGTCGGGGCGGACGAGACCGAGCAGGTTGCGGAACGCGGACTCCTTGCCGGAGTGCGGGGTGGCCGTGAGCAGCAGCAGATGCCGGTCCTCGTCAGCGGCGATCCGCCTCAGCAGCTCGTAGCGGAGCTGGCTGGTGGACGAGGAGGCCGGGCCCTGCGCGTCGTCGGCCGCGACGCACGTGTGCGCCTCGTCCACCACCACCAGGTCCGGACAGTTCCGTACGAAGTCCTCGCGGTGCCGCGTCGACTTGATGAAGTCCGTCGAGATGATCGTGAACGGGTGCCGGTCGAAGAGCGACTGCCCCAGCTCCAGGCCGCGCTCCAGACGCGACACGGTGGAGGCGAGGACCAGCTCGGCGTCGATGCCGAACTTCTCCCGCAGCTCCCCCTGCCACTGCTCGGCGAGTGAGGGGGAGCAGAGCACCGCGAGGCGGCTCGCCTCGCCCTGCGCGAGGAGCTCCTTGACGATCAGGCCGGCCTCGACGGTCTTGCCGATACCGACGTCGTCCGAGATCAGCAACCGTACGGTGCGCTGCCGCAGTGCCATGAGCAGCGGTACCAGCTGGTAGGCGCGCGGCTCCACGGCGATCGACGCCAGCGCGCGGAAGGGCCCGGCCCCGGAACGGAAACCGATCCGCAGCGCGGTCCGCAGCAGGCCGGCCGCCCGCTGGTCACCCAGGTCGGACGGGCTCGGCGCCGCGAACTGGGCGCACCGCACCTCCTCGAAGGCGGGAAAGACCGCCGTGACGTCGTCCTCGCCGCCACCCAGCGGGCGCAGCACCAGCATGCCGGAGGCGCTCTCGGGGAGCACCACCCATTCCCGGCCGCGGGCGTTCACCAGCGAACCAGCCGTGTACGTGGGGCTCATGGGTCTCTCAGTTCCTTAGAGGGCGGTGTGGTGGTGGGGACGGGTGGGGCCGGGGCGATGAGCGTAAGGATCGGCGGGGACAATGTCACGGTCAACGGGTCTGGAAATACATCGCGTTGTCGTCCGCCACGGCGTCCCAGTCGGATCCGGCCCGGAAGCGCAGCACGTCCCAGCCCGCCTCCTCCAGGCGGTAGCCGGCCTCGCGGTCCCGGGTGGAATCGGCGCCGTGGTCGGGAAGGTCGACGAAGACCGCGAGTTGGGCACCGTCCATACGGAACACCAGATCCGGCTTGGCGGCGGCCTCCGGAACCAGGACGTCGACCTCGTCCGGCAGCCGGTAGCCCTTGGCCTTCAACCAGCCGAGGAGATCACCCGAGGCGATCAGGGCTTCGAGGTCGGCCTCCAGCGGAGTGGGCGCGGCGGGGCCATCGGTGCCGGTCAGGGCGGGGCCGCCGGACCCGGTCGCGGCGGGTGCTGCCAGCCGGTGGAACTGCTCGCTCCGGGACTCTCCCCGGTCCTCGCGTTCGGTCTGCGAGCCCATGAGGCGCAGCAGCAGCGGGCGGGCCGCGTGGCGGCTCAGCAGGCGGTGGTGGGTCTGGTTTCCGTACGTCAGGAGACAGGCGTAGCAGCCGCGGGCGCACTCCTCGCCGCCCTCCGGACCGCCCAGGTCCTCGCCGGTGTCCGGGTCGAAGTGGCAGATCTCCAGGGCCGCGCGGGCCGCCTTCGCCAGCGCCCCTCGTTCCTGGCGCAGCCGGCGCAGCACACCGGCCCCGCCCTCCGCGGCCTCGGTGAAGAGCAGCCGGCGGCGCGGTCCCTCGGGCGGCGGCAGGAGTTCGGCCGTCAGCTCGGAATCCTCCAGCTCGAAGGCGGCCTCGATGCCCCGCTCCAGGGCGTACAGGACGGAGAACGCGACCGGCTCGGGCAGCGGCTCGTCCAGCGTCGCCACCAGGATGTTCCGCCGGTCCTCCACGTACGGCAGGACCCGCTTCCGGCGGCGCTTCTCGTTGCCGTCCTCGTCGACCACCGGCATCCCAGTGCCCTCCACGGCGTCCGCCGCGGCCCGGTCGTTGAGCCAGCGGCCGTCGCCCAGGTCCAGCCAGTAGCCGTCCTGCACGTCCTCCTTGTCGCGGACCCGGCCCAGGTTGGTGATCCGGACCGTGGCCGAATCGCCGTAGTCGAGCGCGAGGACGGCGGCTCCTTCTCCGTCCGTCACCTGTGAGGTGAGACGGCCCTTGCGGACCCCGTGGTCCTGGAAGGCGTACGAGGTCTCCAGCCGGAAACCGGCCCGGCGCCGCTCCTCCTCGTCGGAGGAGATCCGCTCGCGGGGGGTGGTGTACACGGTGTGGAGATGGATCAGGCCGGTGCGCTTCCCGGTCAGCTCCGTACGGCACATCGCGCAGCGGTCGAGGCCGGGACGGACCGGGTGGTGGTAACCGCAGGTGTCGCAGCGGCGTGCCTCCGCCGTCGCCAGATCGCCGGAGGCGTCCGGCGGCAGCTGGATCCGGGTCACCTGGTAGCGGGCGCCCTCGTGGTAGATCAGCGCACCCGGACCGAACTCGCGGATCGCCAGGAACCGTGGCCGCTGAAGATAGTCGCCGTCGGCGTTGCGCCGGTTGCCCGAACGCGGGATGTACGCGGCCAACGGCAGGCGCGGGAAGCTGTAGCCGGGGAGGAAGCCCTCGGAGGCCAGATAGCGGTAAGGGTTGAAGTCGCTCATCACCGACTTGTTGTCGGTTGAGCGGTTGAGCAGCAGATTGGTCTGTGTCTCGGCCTCCCGGCGGCGGGTGCGGGCGCGGCCCTGCTCGCCCTGGCTGAGCGTGTGGTCCACCACCCGCTTGTTCTGCTCGTACTGGTCGAGCACGGCGGCCCGGAACAGCTCACGCCACCGGTCGAAGGACTCGTCGAACCTGTCCGCGGCCCGCTCGACACGGTCCTCGATCCACTCGTCGTACCACCAGGTCGTGTCCTGGAAGTCCGAGATCAACGGCGCGAGCACGCTGTGCGCGGCGGTGACCGCGCGGCGCCGGGCCCCCTCGTCGAGCGACCTGTCACGGATGTGCGTGTGCAGCGGCAGCGCCATCCGGGGATCGGGCCGGTCCCCGCTCTCCGGGTCGTACGCCACGTCGACGACGTCAGGTACGGCCGTACCGAGCTTCATCTCGGTCTCCGCCAGCCAGATGCTCTGGACGTGCGAGCGGACCAGGTCCTCGTTGGCGAGATCGAGGCGGGGCGGCGCGACCTGGCCGGAGACCATCGCCTCGGAGCGGCGGAAGTAGTACTGGTCGTGGCTGTTGCCCGTCGCGCAGTACGTGGTCACCAGCGCCGGCTGCCCCGAACGGCCCGCACGGCCGGAACGCTGGGCGTAGTTGGCCGGGGTCGGCGGCACGTTGCGCATCATCACCGCGTTGAGCGAGGAGATGTCGACGCCCAGCTCCATCGTCGGCGAGCAGTAGAGCAGCGGCAGTTCGGCCGTGCGGAACTCCTCCTCACGCAGCAGCCGATCCTCCGGCGGCACCTGCGCGGTGTGCTCGCGGGCGTAGAGCCCCGCCAGCTCGGTTGCGGCGTCGCGGTACAGATCGCGGAAGAAGGGGTTGACGCGCGGCCCTTCGCCGTGGCTGTAGGTGCGGGTCAGCGGGTCGATCGCTCCCGTCTCCCCGGTACCGGCCCGCCACACGATCGCGGCGGCCGACACCCGGTACCCGGTGCGCTTCTCCGTCGAACGCCGACGGAACGCCGGCCCCGAACGCTCCGGGGCCGCCTCCACCTCGCGCACCAGGTCGGCGTCGCGGAGCACGGTGAGCAGGGTCTCGATCACCCCCTGCACATCGTCCTGCGGGGCCTCACGCAGTGCGGGGATGTTCCGGCGCAGATACTTGCCGAACTTCCCGCGCGGCGACAGGAACAGAGCGGTCCGTTCCATACCGGGCTTGGAACCGTACGGGTAGGCCGTGCCGACATTCGGCTTGTCGCTCTCACTGAGGACCCAGGGGCCCGTCAGCCGCTCCTCGCTGGCGCCCTTCAGCGCGTCGAAGTCGTCCCGGAAGTACTGCACATCGATGGCCAGGCCCCGACGGAGGAAGTCCAGGAGGGTGCGGGCGATCTCGGCACGCAACTCGGCGTCGATCTCGCGGAGCACCGGGTGTGCCGATTCCCAGCGCTCGGCGCGGGCAGCCACCCAATCCAGGTCTTCGTAGTCGATGCGCAGCAGGCCCGTCTGCTCCAGGTTGGGCATGGTGATCCGCCAGCCGCGCTCCAAGTCGCGGTAGAGACGGTAGCCGACGACGTCCCGGAAGGTCTTCGTCGCCCGGCGCTCCATGGACGGCGGCTGGTCGGCGACACCGGTGTACTCGCGTGGTGCAAGGCCCATCACCTCTGTCACCGCCAGAGTCAGATCGTCGTGGCGCACACCTTCCTCACCGGAGCGCACGACCGCCGCGTACAGCGCCCCGCGCAACTGGGTGACCTGCGCGAAGTCGTTGAAGTGGCCGGCCTGCAACGAGGCGTCCTGACGGTTGTCGACGAAGGTGAGGAGCTTGCGGGCCTCCTTGTCCAGGCTCTTCTCCGGCACCGCGCGCAGCGACTTGAGGATGGAGGCCGAGATCAGGGAGGTGGCGGAGGAACGGCCCTCCTGGTCGAGCGTCGCCAGCTTGGCGAAGTCACGGCCGCGGGTCTGCTCGTACGACACCTGGCAGTGCACACAGAACAGGAACGGCGCCGGAATGAACGCGGCCTCCAGGCCCTCGCCACCCTCCACGCCCGCCGCACTCTCCGTGCCGAGGGGGTCGACGACGACGCGCTTGGGCACACGCTCCCGGTAGGACTTCTTCACCACCGTCAGGCCGTTCGCGTCCTGCTCCAGCCAGGACTCCGGGAGCCGCCGGTCGTCCACGGCCCGCTGGGGATCGGGGGGCCAGACGTAGTCCTCGCCCGGCACTCCGACGTACAGACAGCCCTCGCCCTCGCGGCCACCGGAAGCCGAGGTGCCACGCCGGGGCTCGTAACGGAAGACGCCGTCACGGCCCTCGGTGCGCCACACCGTGAGGTACTCCTGACCGCACTCCCGGCAGAACGACAACGGGTACAGCGGCATGCCGCCGCTGCCCGGCTGCTCCAGCTGGAAGGTGCGGGTCAGCGGGCGGGTGAGCGGGTTCTCCAGGGTTGTGTACACGGTGTCGCCCTTGGAGAGGAACTGGTGCAGGCGGAAGGCGAAGAGGGGCCGCTCGGTCACCGGGTGCTTGGCCTGGGAACCGGCCTCCAGGGTGGCGCGGATCGCTTCCCGGACCTGGTCGGCGGGGACCCCGGAGCCGGTGGACAGCTCCTCGGCGGCCGACTCGATGGTCCGTGGCGCACAGCGGCGCAGCCGCCCGGTGCCCGGCTCCTCCTCAAGGCCGAAGCGGGACTCCACCCAGCGGGCGAGGGGGTCCTGGGTGAGTGCCTCGTACGCGCGGGGCGCCGCGGGCATTCGCAGCCGCTCGGGGGGAACGGCCGCCGGGGGCTGAGCGGTGGCCCGGACCAGCGTCTCGCCGATCACCCGGGTGGGTAGCACCGTGGTGCCGAAGAGCCGGCCCGCGACCCGGGCGACCTCCCGCCGCTGGTTCTCCCAGGTGCCCTCGGTGGACATGGTCGCCGAGGTACCGATGCACTGCAGGTCCTGCCCTGCACGGCATGCCTCGCGGACCCGGCGGATCAGCAGCGCGACGTCCGCGCCCTGGCGTCCCCGGTAGGTGTGCAACTCGTCGAAGACGAGGAACTGCAGGCCTTCGGCGTTACGGATCAGACCGTCGCGGTCGTCCGGCCGGGTGAGCATCAGCTCCAGCATCACGTAGTTGGTGAGCAGGATGTCCGGCGGATTTCGGCGCAGCTCCTTGCGTCGCTCATCGTCCTCCTGCCCCGTGTACCGGGCGAAGGCAACGGGCTCGCGCCCCTCCCCGAAGCCGTGCCGCAGGTACTTCTCCAGCTCCTTGAGCTGGGAGTTGGCCAATGCGTTCATCGGGTAGACGACGATCGCCCGTACCCGCCGCGGAGCACCCGGAGCGGCCGCGTCCCGCTCTTTCAGCACCTGGTTCACGATCGGCACGATGTAGGAGAGCGACTTGCCGGAACCCGTGCCGGTGGTGAGAACGTACGAGTCGCCTTCCTGGGCCGCCTCGATCGCCTCGCGCTGATGGCGGTGGAAGGTGAGCGGCCGACCGTCCGGACGGCGGGCGTCCTCCTTCTTGCCGGCCTGGAAGATCTCGGCACAGCGGGGATGCAGCAGTCCGTCCCTGACCAGATCGGTGACCTGGCCGCCGTCGGCGAAGAACGGATTCAGCGAGAGCCAGGGGTCGGGCCATTGCGACTTCGAGGCCAGGTCGTCCTCGACGAAGTTCTCGATCCGGGCGTCACGGATGACGGAGGCGCTCCGCGTGAAGCTCTCGTACTCCTCGATCAGATTCTTGTGGATGCCGAAGACGTCCATGGTCTCCGGCAGGCGGGGCGAACGGCGCGGTACCCGGGCCGGCTTCACGGCAGCGGGCCGCGGCAGTTCGGCGCGGAGCCGGGCCACCGGGTCCATGGCTGTCCACTCCGGCGCCAGCAGGTCGACCGTCGCGTCGGGGGCGAGCGCGTGCGGGATGAGGGCCTCGCGGACCAGGGTGGCGTTCTCCGGCCGGTTCTCCGGCTCCTTCTCCAGCAGCCGGGAGACCAGGCGCACCAGGGCCTGCGGCAGATCGGGCCGGACGATGGTCAGTCGCGGCGGCAGGTCGTACTGGTGCTGCACGGACAGCTCGTAGGCGGTCCGCGCGGAGAACGGGGGGCGGCCGATCAGCATCTCGTAGAGGACGCAGCCGAGCGCGTACAGATCGGCCGCGGCGGAGGCCGGTTCGGCGCGGAACTGCTCGGGAGCCATGTACCGTGCCGTGCCGACGCTCACGCCGGTGCTGGTCAGCCGCGTCTGGTCGGGGTCGTCGACGATCGAGCCCATGCCGAAGTCGAGGATCTTCACGGTGCCGTCACGGAGCAGCATCGCGTTGGCCGGCTTCAGATCGCGGTGGACGATGCCGGCCGTGTGCGCGGCGGCGAGGCCGGAAGCGATCTGCGCGCCGATCGCGGCGACCCAGGAGACCGGGAGCTGCGGCTCTTCGTCCATCAGCAGGCCCAGGGTGTGGCCGTCGAGCAACTCCATTGCCAGATAAGGGAGACCGCTGGCACCCGGAGCGTCGTCGACTCCGCCTGCGATCAGATGGGTGAGGTTGGGGTGACCCTGGGAAAGCATGCGCATGATCTTCACCTCACGGTGGAAGCGCTGTGTCTCCTTGTTCCCCTCCGCTGCCTCGACCAGCAGGCCGGTGCGGTTGCGCAGCACCGTCTTGAGCGCCACCTCGTAATGCGTCGAAGCGGGTGCGGCTTCCAGGTCCACGGCCCGGTGCACCTCGCCCATGTTTCCGCGCCCCAGTTGACCGGTGATTCGGAAACGTCCACCGACCTGCTCCAGTGCCACTGCTGCTCCCCGTCACTCTCGTGGTGGAAGGTAAGTATCTCGCGGGGAGTGTACACCAGGAGGGGCGATACGGTCTGTGAAACTCCGTTGACTACGTCAACATGCTCCGGCTCCGGCTCCGGCAATGAATGGAGGGTCGGTGGTGGCGATTCGGTCCATGACCGGCAACGGTGTGCCAGATGGCTTGGCGGGCCATGGCGACGCTTCTGGTCGGCCTGCGGCAGGCGGCGGTAGGTGGAGCGGTGCCCGAGACGGCGCTCCGGGTGCAGGCGGGAGCACTGGTCCTCGGCGGGCGTGCTCGGTAGGGGGAGCGGGCGGCGAAGGCTGGATGCCGGTACGGCAGGCGATGGTGCATACCAAAGCCGACCCTTCAGCCTCTAAAAGAGTTGCACGGCCTCATGAGGGAATGTGTGCGGCCGAGCGAACAGTCGGCGAAAAGGTGCTGCATCGCGGGCGAGGGCAGTGGCGCAGAGCGTCGCGTCGATGGCGTACCTGTGGCCGTGCAGCCCGGCGGTACGCAGCAGGGTGGCGGCGGACTGGGCGATGGCCTGGGCGGCCGACTCGACCCGCAGTCGGGACGGCGTCCACTTCAGTGCGGCGTCGTTGATCCTGGGGTGGATTGCCTCGACGAGCGCCGCGGCGGAGGTGACGACGGGCCATGGCGCGAATATGGCATTTTTAATGCCATGCGGCGCCCCTCGGGGCTTGGGGTGTGCGTCAAGAGACCGCACGTAGCGCCCATAGCGCACACAGTGCACATCGGCACCGGGTCCCTTTTGTTCCTAATGTGCCGCTGACCTGCGGGTTTGATGGATGTGCGTTATATGCCGTGTGGCCGGGTCTGCCGTCCATCGTCCGGGATGTTTTCCTGAGGCTTCGTCATCCGGCTGGGCTGGAGAACTGGAGAAGATGTCTCCGAACGGCAGGAACGGCGAACTGCCGACGGAGTGCCAGGGCCTGTCCGGAAGTCTCCGTCGTCACCCGAGATCGGGCATGTCCCTGAGCTGCCTGCGCGAGGTGATATCGAGCTTGCGGAAGATGTTGCGCAGGTGGGCGTCTATCGTGCGCGGGCTGAGGAACAGGCGCCCGGCCACCTCCTTCGTCGTCGCTCCCGCCGCGACCTGGCGCGCGATATGCATTTCCTGCATGGTCAGGCGGTCGTAGGTGTGCCCGGAGCGGCTGCGGGCAACTTCTCCGGTCGCGCGCAGCTCGTCCGCGGCCCGCCGGGCGAATGCCTCAAGGCCGATGTCCGACAGCTGTTCGTGCGCGACACGCAGGTGCCGGCGTGCGTCGCGACGGCGGCCCGTACGGCGCAGCCACTCCCCGTACCGCAGGTGTGCCCGTGCGAGGTGCAGGACCAGTGGGCTGCCCGCCAGGAGCTCAAGTGCCTCCCGGTAGTCGTCCTCCAGGTCGCTGACCAGTGCTCGTGTGCCTGCCGCCACACCGAGGGCGATGCTGGTTCCCGCGGGCTCCGTGCGCTCGACCAGGGACTCCAGCGCCGAGCGTGCCACGGTGGTCTCGTCGCACCGGACGGCGGCCTCCACCAGTTCGGACAGCGCGAAGCCGGTCAGGAAGAGGTCGCCGCCCGCCACGGCGCGCGTGGCCGCGTCCAGCGCGGCCGGGTAGTCGGCCAGGCCGTTGTACAGCACGGCCGTCGCCCAGTGGGCGTTCGCGGTCAGGTGTCCGGCAGGACGGCCCGTCACCTCGGCGAAGAGGTCGAGCACTTCGCGGCGGCGGCCGCGCATCGCCGCCAGGTGCACTCTCGGGTAGAGCTGCGGCAGATCGCCGACGGCGTCGGCGATCGCCTCCTCCTCGGCGATCGCGGCCATCGCCCGCCCGAAGTCGCCGTTGAGCACCCTGGACAAGGCCGCTTGCGACAGGCCGAGCCGGATGGTCATCGGTGATCCGGTGTCCCGCCCCGTCCGCACCAGCCAATCAACGATCTTCGCGTGGAGGTCGAAGTCCCATAGTTCGCCCGCGAGTACCGTGGCCAATGCCGGTGCCTTGGTCCACCCGGCGGTGCCGTCGGGGTTGTCGGCGGCGAGAGCCCGTCGCAGGGCCGGTACCCCGGCATGGTGTCCCTCGGTGGTCAACAGCACCAGCGCATCGAGAAGATCCGGCGGTCCCGGTGCCGGAGGCGCCGATCGGGCCGCGTCGAGCACTTGGTCCATCACCCCCGCGGCCCGCCCGACGAGGAGACCCATCTCCAGCGCCGCCACGAAGTACTCACGCGAGCGTTCCGGGTCGTCGACGGCGATCCGCCGTGCTGCCCGCAGGATGAACTCCGGCCCCCGGATAGCTCCTTCGGCGCCTTGTGCGAAGGCGATCTGCCCGTGCAGCAGGTCCACGGGCGCGCGCTGGAGATCGTCGAGTGACTCGATGTCGATGCTGGTCAGCAGGGACGCCGCCGCGTCCGCCCGGCCTGCCGCGAGCGTGGCTCGCGCGGCCGCGAGCGTACGTTCGCCCTGTTTGCCGGAATCGAGTGACAGCTCCGCCGCACGTTCGAGGAACGCGGCGGTGGCCGCTACCCCTCCACGTGCCTGCGCGCGCATCGCCGACGACTCCAACTCCGCCGCGACCTGTTCGTCCGGTCCGGCGGTGGCTTGCGCGTGGTGCCATGCCTGCCGGTCCGGAGCGGCGACGGGGTCCGTGGCATCGGCCAGTGCCCGATGCGCCGATCGTCGCCGCTCCGGCTCGGCCGCGCGGTAGGCGGCCGAGCGTGCCAGCGGGTGGCAGAACCGCGCGCGCGTGCCGAAGCGCACGAGCCCGGACGCCTCGGCGGCCGCGCTCGCGGCGGGCACGTCGATATCCAGGAGCCGCGCGGCCGTCCACAGCAGACCTGGGTCGCCCGTGGGATCGGCACTGGCGAGAATCAGCAACAGCCGTGCGTCCAGGGGGAGTTGCGCCATCCTGGAGTGGTAGCTCCGCTCGATCCGGCTCACGACCGGTGACGGCGTCGGCAGCGTGAAGCCGCCGGCCTTCGGCAACTCGATCAGGGCCAGTGGGTTTCCGCGCGCCTCGGCGAGCAGGCGATCGCGCACCCGCTCGTCGAGCGTCACGGTCTTCTCCTCGGACAGCAAGGCGCGCGCGTGCGCGTCGCTCAGTCCGCCGACCGTCAACCCGGGCAGTCCGTCCAGTCCAGGGGCATCGACGGAATCGCGGGCCGCGAACACCATCGCGATCGGCTCGGCCGCGACGCGTCTCGCCAGGAATGTCAACGCCCCCGCCGAGGCGGCGTCCATCCAGTGCGCGTCGTCGATGACGCACAGCAGCGGGCGTTCCGTCGCGGCGGTCGCCAGCAGCTCCAGCGCGGCCAGGCCGACGCGGAACGGGTCCGGCGTGCCGTCGGCCAACCCGAACGCGACCAGCAGCGAGTCCCGGTAGGGGGCCGCGAGCGAATCGAGGCGCGTCAGCACCGGCAGGCACAGCTGATGCAGTGCCGCGAACGGCAGTTCCCCCTCGAACTCCGCCCCGGACGCGCGGATGACCTGGAAATTCTCCGGCGCCGTGTGCCGGATGTGATCCAGCAGCGCGCTCTTGCCGATGCCCGGCTCGCCGTGGAGGACGAGCACGCCGCCCTCGCCCCGTTCCGCTGCGTCGACGAGAGCGCGGAGGCGGGTGATCTCGTCGTGTCGGCCGACGAGCGGGCGGCAGAACCTCGTGAGCATGGCCCGACCATAGTCGTGATGCCGCCCCGCGACAGCAGGCCCCCACCGCAGGACGCCCGGACACCTAGGTAATTGTCACCGACGCGAGCGCGGCCGGTTCACGGGATCGTCATGGCATCCACGATGCGGAACCGAGCACCGGATCAAAACCCCCTGTGGAAGGACGCAAGGATGAGCGACGACACCGCACCCGCGATGGTGCGCACCCGCCCGCGGGCACCACGCGGCGTGGCGATGGCAGGGGCGGCGACCGCCATGTTCCTGGTCATTCTCGACAGCGCCATGGTGAACCTCGCCGGGTCGTCGGTCCGCGCCGGCCTCGGGCTCACATCCGCCCAGCTCACGGTCGTCGTGGACAGCTATCTGGTGACGTTCGCCGGTCTGCTGCTGCTCGGCGGCCGGATCGCCGATGTGCTCGGGGGCCGGAGGGTGTTCCTGGCCGGGATGGCCGTCTACCTCGCGGCATCGGCGTTCTGCGCGCTGGCGACCAGTGGCACGATGTTGATCGCCGGGCGGATCGGGCAGGGGGCCGGGGCCGCGGCGGTGATGCCGGCCGCGCTGTCGCTGGTGCTCGCCATCTATCCGTCTCCCGCGGAACGTACCCGTGCGATGGGCGTCTGGGGCGCGGTCGCGGGTTTCGGCAGTCTCGTCGGCGTCTTCCTCGGCGGCACGCTGACGGAGACGCTGGGCTGGCCGTCGGTATTCCTGACGCCGGTGCCGTTCGGCGTCATCGGAGCGGTCCTCGTGTGGCGTTCGGCGCCGTCCGTCCCCGGCAGGCCCGGCGCGTTCGACGTACCCGGCGCCCTCACCATCACCGTGGGGATCTCCGCCCTCGCGCTCGGCATGGTCTCCGCCTCCGACACCGGATGGGGCGCGCCCGGCACGCTCCTCGGGCTCGCGGTCGGCCTCGCTTCCCTGATGACGTTCGTGTACGTCGAGCGGCGGTCCGCGCACCCCTTGGTCCCGCTCGACGTCTTCCGCAGGAAGCCGGTGGTCACGGCGAACCTGGTGGTACTGCTGATCGGAGCCACGCTCACAAGCCTGTTCTTCTTCCTGCCCCAGTATCAGCAGGACGTCCTCGGGATGAGCGCACTGGCCACCGGTATGGCACAGATCCCCATCGCCGGCATGATCATCGTGGGCAGTGCCGTCGCACCGCTGCTGGCGAGGCGCGTCGGGTCGGCCAGTGCGCTGCCGGTCGCTCTCGCCGTACTGCTCGCCGGCTTCCTGTGGCTGGTGCTGGACCCGACGACCAGCGGTTTCTCCATCAGCCTGCTCGGCGCGTTCCTGCTGATCGGTACCGGTCTCGGACTGGCCCTCGTCAATGGCATCGCCATGGGGGTGCGCGACAGCGCGGAAGGCGAGTCGGGCCTGCTCAGCGGACTCATCAACGCGGCACAGCAGTTGGGCGGCGCGGTAGGGCTCGCCGCCCTCGCCGGGATCGCCATCGGCGCCTCGGGGACCCACGGGGACATCTCGTTCACCACCGCGTTCCTCGGCGAGGCCGCTCTCGTCCTTATCGCTCTCGCGCTCTCGCTCGTCCCCGCCGCCCGGCCCCAGCCGGTCTCGGCCGCAGCGGGTACGCGCTGAACCCGCCGACTTCACACGGCGTACGCCGACTTCACACGGCATGCACCGACTTCACACGGCATACGCCGACTTCAGAAAGGCACACAACGATGAACACACCCACCGTGCTCGTGACCGGTGCGACCGGAACCGTCGGCTCCGATCTGGTCTCCGCCCTACAAGCCCGCGGGGCCGCCGTCCGCGCCATGATCCGCGACCCCGGCCGCCCCCTCCCCGGTGTCGAGAACGTCGTCGCCGACCTGCGGGACCCCGCCTCGGTCACCGCCGCGCTGAACGGCGTCGACGCGGCCTTCCTCAACAGCCCCTCGGCACCCGACGCCGCCGAGCTCCAGATCCGGTTCGCCGACCTCGCCCGCGACGCCGATGTGCACCGGCTCGTACTGCTCTCCCAGTACGCGGCCCGCGCCGACTCGCCGGTGCGGTTCCTGCGCTGGCACGCCGAAGTCGAAACACATGTGGCCCGCCTCGGGCTCGACCACACCGTGCTGCGCCCCAACCTCTACTTGCAGGCGCTGCTCGGCTCCGCGGCCACCATCGCTCAAGGCTTCCTCGCCGCGCCCATCGGCGGCGCGGCCGTCAGCGCCCTCGACACCAGGGACATCGCGGACGCCGCCGCAGCCGTGCTCACCAGCACGGGCCACTCCGGCCGCACCTACACGCTGACCGGACCGCGCGCCGTGACCCACGACCAGATCGCCCAGGCGCTGTCGTACGCCACCGGACAGGACATCACCTTCCGCGACGCGCCCACCGACCAATTCATCGCCGCGCTCACCGGCATTCTCCCGCCGTGGCAACTCGAAGGCCTCATCGAGGACTACGCCCACTACGCCAGAGGCGAGGCCGCCGACGTGCACACGTCCGTCACCGACCTCACCGGACAACCCGCACGCGACCTCACCGACTTCGCCCGCGATTACGCCACCGCTTTCACCCGAGCGGTGCACACCAATGGAAAGGAAGCCCGATGATTTTCCACTGCACCCGCTTCACCCTCAAGCCCGGTGTCTCGGCGGAGGACAAAGCTGCCGGTCTCGCGAGGATGAGCGAACACATCAACGCCATCCCGTCCATCACGGCACGCGTCGTCGGCCCCGAATTCGGTGGGGACTTCGAGTACGGCGCCGTCACCACGGTCGAGAACATCGAAGCCTACGAGGAGTACATGAACCACCCGGCACACCTCGAAATGGACCGAGTCGGATTGCCGCTGGTCGACAAGTTCATGTCCTACGACATCACGGACGACCCGGATCCGGAGATCGGCGCGAAAATCGCCGAGGTCCACCGACGCCGGTTCGAGAACGTGCCGGAGGTCGCCGAACTGGTCTCCGATCTCAACGAATACACCGGCAGCGCGGCACCCGGCCGACACGGAAACTGACGACCACGGCGTCCGCGGATCGGGCCGCGGCACGCCGCCGCGCCCGGCCGCCGACGTCTTCGCATGGACCCAGTAATGGACCCAGTACTGGACCCAGTGCGAGGGCCACGGCCCCGGCGCCGAACTGAGGGCAAGCCCAAGAGGACCGTCAAGGCCCCCTGGACGGCGAATTGGATCGTGGCCCCAGCGATCTGTCAGAGCCAGCCGCGTCGGGCCGCCTGGACGCCGGCCTGGAAGCGGGTAGTGGCGCCCAGTCTGGTGAGGAGGCCGGAGACGCGGCGTACGACGGTGCGGCGGCCGAGTCCCAGGCGGCGAGCGATCGCGTCGTCGGTGGCGCCGCTGGCCATGAGGGTGAGGATCTGGCGGTCCCGGGCGTCGAGTTGGGGGCCGGCGCCCGTCGCCGAGACCGGGACGGCGAGTCTCCACAGGGATTCGAACGTATTGGACAGCGCCTGGAAGAGACTGGAGGGACGAATGAGGAGGGAGACGACGCCGGGGTGGTCGTCGGCGTCGAGGGTGACCACCGCCAATTCGCTGTCGGTGATGGCGAGTTTCATGGGCGGGTCGTCCAGTGCCCGTGCCTGTTCCCCGGCTGTGATCATGCGGGTCATGTTGGGGCCCGCGATGGGGTCGTCGAATGCGGACCCGTCGTAGATGGTGCGGTAGGCGACCCCGGCGGTCATGCGCTCGCGTTGGAGCGCCTCCTGTCCGAGGTAGTGGTCGACCGTGCCGGAGTACGGCGGTGTGTCGATCGTCCGGAGCTGGTGGCGCGCGGAGCGCTGAAGCTGCCGGCTCACGTCGAGGACCCGGGCGGCGTCCTCGACGACCTCCAGTGCGCCGTAGTGGCCGGCGTCCCGTCTGGCGAAGCGGTAGAGCTGTTCCAGTTCCGCTCCGGTCCGGCGCAGGGCCGTCCACTGGGCGGCGTCGCGCTGCGACAGGGCCTCGACGACCTGGGTGGGCGGCAGCGCCTCCCACCGCTCCTCGCCGCCGGCGTCCGTCGCGATGACGATGTCCTGGGCGGCGAGTTCCCCCAGCACCGCTCGCGCGACGGCCTCGCTCAGCCCGGTCCGGGCCGCCAGCCGGCCGACGGGCTCACGGGGGTGGCCGACCAGGGACCGGTACACGCGCCCGCGGTCGGAGCCCGGGTCCAACACGTCGTGCACGGCGGCCCTTTCGCCCGTACCAGGCCGGTCCGCCCGGTCGCCGCAGCATACTGCGCGGGCGGCGCACTTGCGCCAGTGGCTCAATCGGGCCACCGCCTTGTATGGCGCTGGGCGCATCACTGCGGTGAGACTTCCGGTGTCCGATCGCACCATCGGCCCCATGGCACCCAGCCGACCCCGAGGACATCCGATGAGATCAGCTCTGTCCGTCCGGCTCCCGCGCGTGAATGCAGCGGTCGCCGTCGTGGCCGCCGCCCTCCTCCTCGTACTGGGGCAACTCGGGCTACCGGGCGCGCCGGCCGCGCACGCGCAGCCCACGAGCCCGCCCACGATGGCCGACGGCTTCGGGCTGACCCAGACCGGTTCCGCGTCCGGCTCCGCCACCAACTTCGTGATCACCGTGAAGACCGCCCAGGTCGCAGGCGAGCACCGCATCCGCATCCTGCTGCCCGCCGACTACGCGGCCGACCCGGCCAAGCGCTACCCGGTGCTGTACTTCCTGCACGGCGCATCCGACGATCCGGGCAATCCGCGGCTCGCCTACCCCGCGCTCCTCGCGGCCCGTTCGATGATCACGGTCATTCCGGACGGGGGCCGCCGGGGCTGGTACAGCGACTGGCTCGACCAGCAGACCGCCGCCGGCGCCCAGAACTGGGAGAGCTTCCACATCAAGCAGGTGATCCCGTTCATCGACGCCAACCTGCGCACCATCGCCGCCAAGAAGGGCCGGGCCATAACCGGCCTCTCGATGGGCGGCTTCGGCTCCCTGCACTACGCCCAGGCGCACCCGGAACTGTTCAGCCAGGTCGGGGCGTTCTCGGGGGCGGTCGACCTCTCGCGGGACCATGCCGTCATGCGGGCCGCCGTGGTCGCCACGCTCACCAACATCGGCGCACCGCTCTGCGGCGCCGGCGCCCCCGACTGCCCGCTCGACTTCGGGCCCGCGGTCTCCAGCGACGCGGTCTTCGGCACGCCGTACCCGGTCCTCGACGCCGACTGGCGCTGGAACGCGGCGGACCCGTCCACGCACATGGACCGGCTGGCCGGCATGGGCATCTCGCTCTATACCGGCGACGGCCGGGGCGATCCCGCCAACCCCGAGTTCTGGGTCCGGTCGGCGGCGCAGCACGCCAAGGAGCACCTGGACGCACTCGGCTACCCCTACCACTACGTGGACTACGGCAACGGCTCCGGCTGGGGCACATGCGACGGCGGCCACACCTACGACTGCTGGGCGCAGGACTTCGCCGACTTCGTACCACGCCTGGAAGCGGCCTTCGCGTCCGCCTGACCTCTCGCGCCGCACCGGTCCCCGCTCCCTCTTCGTTCCGGCTTCGTTCCGGCTTCGTTCCGATCTTTGTTCCGACAGAACAGGGTTACGTACATGATCAAGCGACTGTGCACCCTCCTGCTGAGCCTGACGGTGCTCTGCACCGTGGGGGCCGCCGCCGCCCATGCCCAGCCGGCCAAGCGGGTCTACAACGCGATGCAGATCATCTTCAGCCCGTCGATGCCCGACGTGTTCTGCACGCTCGGCGCGGTGGGCAACGACAAGTACCAGCACAAGATCGCCATCACGGCGGGCCACTGCCTCAACGATCCTCCGTACGCGGACCGCGAGATCCACGACGACATCGCCCCCGTGTACGACCGGGCGGACCCGGACTTCGGCCCGATCGGATACGTGCGCTACTTCAAGGACGCGGAGGGTTCCCAGACCGGTCATGTGACCAAGGACTACATGGTCATCGAGCTCGTCCCGCAGGTGACGCTCTCCTCGCAGGGGCCGTACCTGAAGCAGACGGGCGAGGTGAAGGTCCCCGGCGGGACGCCCAGCCCGAACGCCCCGCAGCCCGCGCTCGACAACGAGCGGCTGCTCGCCACCGGCAGCAACGAGATCATCACGTCAGGGCAGACGGGAGTCTGGTACGGGACCGTCATGGACAACGCCGCGGGTGTCTACCGGGCGCCGGCCGCGAACATCCACGGCGACTCGGGCGGCCCGGTGATCTGGCACGTTCCGGGGACCGATCTCCCCTCCCAGGCCAACGGCTTCCAGGCGTCCGGTCCTTGGGCCGGGATCACCAAGGGAATCACCCTCGATATTCCGCCCTTCCTGTACACCAGCTCGGCCAACATCCTCGCCGACCTGCGCGCCCGTGACACCGCCGCCGCCCCCGCAGGCGTGTTCGGCGCGGGCTTCGAGGTGACCGCCAATCCGTAAGACCGGCCCAATCCGTAAGACCGGCCGCGGAGAACGCCCGAGGGCATCGGAACCGTCTCCTTCCGCGTCCGCAAGGAGGAAACCTTGTCCATCGGGAAGTCAGTCAGGAAGCCCGTCACGAATCCGGTCACGAATCCAGTCACGAAACTTGTCACGAATCCAGTCACGAAGCTCGTCACGAATCCAGTCAGGAGGCCCGTCGGGAAGCTGCCGAAGCGGATGAGAACGGCCCTGCTCGGCCTGCTCGCGCTGGTGGCCGCGACCCTCGTCGCCGCGTCTCCGGCACGGGCCGACGCGCCCGCCTACGAACTCGCTCCGCTGGTCCCGGCCGGCGCGGACCACCAGCAGTTGCCTACGGGTGAGGGGGAGATGACCACGAACTCCCCGAACGAGGTGCCGAGTTAAGGTGGTCGGGCAGTCTCCGCTGCCCCGGCCGCACCATCCTGCAAGTCTTTTCTTTCCGGGCGCGTCCGAGTGAGCAGACCCGATTGACCGCTGGGTGATCTGAGATGGGGGACCAGTGTCCGATACAGAAATGCGGTTGGCTCAGGAGCGCAGGTTCGTCGAGCGCAGGATCGAGGCGCTGCGTGAGGCGATCGAGCAGGGCCGGGCGGAGCCCGGCGACGCGGGACGGCTGGCGACGGCCATGTACGAGCTCAGGTCGATGACGCTGAGCCCGGTCACCGACGAGGAGTTGCTCGACACCGTGCGCTGGGCTCACGCCGCCGACCCCAGCGATCCGAAGCCGCTGGAGGTTCTGGTCGGGGCGCTCTGTGTGGCCCGGGTGCGAGCCGGGGACTCCCGATGGGACGCCGAACTGGACGCGGCTACACGGGAGCTGGAGGTGCTGATGCCGGATGCACCCGTTCTGGACATGGTCCGCCGGGCACGGAGCGATCTTCAGTCTCTGCTGGGAGAGAATCGCGGGAGGCCCGGGGAATCCAGTGCATGAAAGCCCCCGCCGAGCGCCTGGTCGATGAACTCCTCGCCGCCACGTCGCTCCTCCAGGCGGAGTCCCTGCTTTTCGACAATGCCGGCGTCTGCGCGTGGGACGAACTGTGGGGCGTGCTCCTGCTGCGCAGGGACCGGCTCCGTGCTGCCGGGCGCCGGGCCGCCGAGCAGGCCGCTCTCCAGGTGGTGCGGCTGGTGGAGGAGAACCGGGGCAACTGGGAGTTCACCGCGCGTCGGCGCGGGCAGCGCAACCGAATCGACGAGGTCTTCCCGGTCGCCCCCACGGAACCGCGCATGGTCCTGGAACGGATGGTGCTGGAACGCCTCGACCACGGTGACCTGGAGGCCGCGCTCGTCAACGCTCGGAAAGCAGAGGCCCTACCCTGCACGGACCGGGACGAGCGGGCGCGAATCGCCGAGGTACGGGTGCATCTCGCCGACGCGCTGCAACGTGTGCACCGCAACCGCGAGGCGCTGGACATCATGGAGTCCTTCGATGCCGACCCGGAGGGCCCGGATCTGATGCCGCACGGTGGCCCGGCCTACCTTGCCGCCGCCCATCTCCACCTCAGGCGGGGGTCGTTGTACCAGAGCCTCGGGCTGCACGGCCGCGCGCGGAACGCCTTCACGAGCGCCTGCCGGCTGGCCGAACCGATCGGCGACGACCTGGTGGAGGCGCTCGCTCGGACGGGGCTGGCCGATGCCTTCTCCGCAGTGGGCAGGCACCGCGACGCGGTGCGCGAACACCGACGGGTCATCGGCCTCGTCCGGACCCGGCGCCCGGATGAGGACCTGGCGCTGGCCCACGCGCTGAACCACCTCGGTGAGGCTCTGCGCCTGGCCGGCGACGCGGCGGGGGCCCGCTCCTGCCACCAGCGCGCGCTGGGACTGGTGGGCGACCAAGAGGGCCGGGCTCGCGTCGAGTCAGCGGCGCGGTTCGGGCTGAGCGACGCGGCCCTGGAGTCCGGCGACGGGGAGGAGATGGTCGAGAATCTCTTTCAGGGCTTCATCGTTACGATCAGCCCCGAGCGGGGGGCGATCGGCGCCGGCCTGAGCCGGCTCGCCGCCCGGCTGACCCGAGACGCCCCGGAGACAGACCTGCTGATCTCGGTCGCTGAGATCTTTCGCGACGGCTTCGTTCGCCCGAAAGGCCCTCCCTCGCCCGAGTACCGGCAGGTCTCGCTGCTCTTCGACCGCGCGCTGGCCCTCCAGCACCGGCGACGGGGGCTACGACAGGAAGCAGTGACCCTGCTCAGCCGTCTTCGCCGGCAGGCACAGGACGATCCGGAGCAGTTTCAGTACCATGAGGTGACAGCAGACCTGGTCGAGACGCTGGCAGCCGGTTCGCCCGCAGACCGCCAACTCGCCCTCGATCTGCTGTGGCAGTCGCGCGCAGCGCTCCTGCGCCGCCTCGACGCGGCAGCGGCCACGGCCACGGTCACGGCCACGGTCACGGTCACGGATGCCGGCGTCGCGGACCCGCAGAGCATGCGGGCAGCCGTCCAGCAGCACCGGGCGCTCCACCACCTCCTCGCGGACCTGCTGCTCGACCACGGACGGGAACTGCGCCTGCCCGGCACCCGATCCCCGGAAGAGCTGGCCTTCGACATCCACGAGGAGATCGCGCAGCCCGGACGCCGCACCGGGTTCGAGTCCATTCGCGAGCGCCTGCGGGGTATGCGTTCGGCCGGGCAATGCGCGTTTTCGGCGTTCTTCCCCGGCGAGGACCAGACCACGGTCTTCACGTACGTCCTGGCCACGGACACGCTCCGCGTGAACCGGGTGCCCATCGGACGCAAGCAGCTCACCGACGCGGTCGCCGACCTGCACCGCGCCTTCGACGGCGACCCGCACACCTTCCCGCCGCTGCCGCCACTGCATCCGCGCCGGCCGTGGCGCCGGCCTACCCCATTCCTCGACTCGCTCACGCCCCTGGTCGCGGCCTTCCTGCCGTACGTGCGAGACCGGGGACTCCTGCTCGTCACCGGGGACGGGCCGATGCAGAGGATCCCTCTGCACGCCGTCCCGATGCCGGACGGCCGACCGCTCGCCGCTGCCCACGCCGTCGTCCGGGTGCCGCACCCTCAAGCTCTGGTCACCGGCGGCAGGCCCCGGGCCACGGCGATCGGGACCCGGCCGGTGTTCTGCGCGGGCGTGGCCGCGCGGGAGGACCCCGTCCCGGAGCGTTTCGAGAACGACGCCGACCTGCTGGCCGTTCCCTCCTGGTCGGTGGACCGGCTGACCGGGACGGCCGCGGACCGGCAAGAGGTCCTCCGGCGCCTGGCCACAGCCCGGATCGCCCACCTCACCTGCCACGGATACTTCGACCGGCGCGAACCTCTGGACTCCGGACTCCTGGTCTCCCATGACGGGAAACTCCCGAGCAAGGCCCCCGGCCGGCTCTCGGTCCGCGCGCGCCTCGACCACCTGATCACGGTCCGGGATTTCGTCCACCACGTACTGGACCTGGACCTCCTCACCCTGCGTGCCTGCGCCACCGGCTACGACGAGTTCGCCGCCGGCGACGTCGAAGACCTGGTGGAGGCACTGCTGGGGTCGGGCGTCGGCACCGTGGTGGCCGCCATGTGGAACGTCGACGAGACGAGCTCCCGACGCTTGCTCACGGACTTCTACCAGCACCTGGCCACCGCCCCGCACCGGCCCGTCTGGCACGCCTTTTGGCAGGCACAACGCAACATGCTCGCGCGGCCGGACCACGACTGGCAGGTCCATCCCTACCACTGGGCCGCGCTGTCCCTCTCCGGCGATTGGAGCCGACTGTGACCACTCCGCTCGAACATCTGGCGGTGGCAAACATGCTGACCGGCCGTTCGGTGCAGCTGTCCCTCCAGGAGATCGCCGAGGACCTCGGCGGCTCCGACCCGGCCCACACCCCCCTGGACGCCTCCGAGGCCCACGCTTTGATCGAGGCCCTGCTCCGCGCGGGCGGCCGATCGTCCGAGGCCGCGGCCGCGGCGCTGGAGGGCGTACACGATCCTGCCGCCGCACGTCGACTGCTTGCCGAACTGTCCCAGGACGCCGAGACGGCGCAGCTCACAGCTGCCGTCCTGGCGGATCCGCCTACGGACGAGCAGATGAGCGTGGAGCATGCCGTCGCCGCCGCAGTGCTGTTGGGCGCCCTGGTGTCCTGGCTTCAGACGAAGGTGGACATCGAGATCAAGCGCACCGAGGGCAAAACGGAGTTCCGCTTCCGGCTGACCAAACAGCCGGCGTCTGCCGGCCTGCTCCGAGACCTGGCCCGCCTGGTCTCCCGAATCCTCAGCGGCCCTCCCCAGTGACGCCGCCGGGCCTGGCCGGCCCGATCCGGTTCTCCAGGCCCGAGGGCGTCGCCTCCGGCAGGATTCACGTAGCCGAAGGCCAGGCCGGAGCAGGTGAGTTGGATTCGGAGCGGTGGCGGCGAAGGTGTACGACCCGCACGACTCGTCGCCGTAGCAGCGGGACGCCGGGGCCGTCCATGACCTGCTCCTGGAGTTTCACGCCTGTGATGTGCCCTTCGCCGACTCCCGAGCCCGACCCGTCCGGGGACCATGCCTTGAGCCAGCGCTGCACCGACCGGATGCTGCCCCGCAACTCGTGATCATCCCACCATGACGACATCACACTTCGAAAGTCAGTAGAGCCCTCTGTAGGTCACGGTCCTGCTCGGACCGAGCTCGTGCGCGAGGCGGTCGGCCAATTTCGCCCCGTCGCCCCGCAGGCGCTCGTACGCGGCTTCCTGCGCGGCGTCATCGCGGTCCCGCAGCCATGTCTCCATGACCGTGTCGATGTCTGCCGCCCACGCGTACAGGTCGGCCACCAGTTGGTCGGACAGGTCGAGCGCGGCGGCGGGGTCGTCCGGGGCGAAGTCTTCGCACTTGTCCACACGGAGCGGATACCAGCGGTATTCGCCCTCGACGATGATGTGGAGCGGGTGCGGTGGGTTGCCGTGAGCATCGATTGTCCAGTGCAGGCGTTGGCATCCCCAGCACACGAACTTCACTGTCTTGTGCCGTTCATCCCAGTAGCGCACTACCCACGCGGGTCCCAGGTGTCTGGCCAGCGACTGGGCGGTCTCCAGACCGTTCTTGACGTGTTTGCGCAGCTCCGGGCGTGAAGCGAACCCGCTCGGCGGGCGGGCCTCGGACCACGAGGCCAACTGACGTGCCAGTTTGTCCGGAAGGCCCAGGGCGCGATCGTCGACGGGCACGCCGCGGGTGAAGCTGTCGGTTTCCGCGTTGAACCCGTCGTCCGACTCGTACAGCGGTGAGCGGTCCCCCCGGGCCCGTACGAGAAGGTGACGAGGTTCGTCGTTGTCGTGGGTCATGCAGAATTCGCTCCTACCGGGAAACCGTCGTCTCCCATGGCGATGCCGAGACGGTGGGTCCGACCATTGAACACGGTTTCGTACGTCGGCCCTCGAACGCAGGGGCGCACGCAGATGTCCTTCGCTTCCTCCGCCCGGCCCGCCGCGGAGATGCGGAGCCAGCCGGACCGTTCGTCGTATTCCGTGTGCCAGCTCTCTCCCTGGTCCAGCGCTGCCGGGATGCCCGGCACGAATGGTTTGTCGGGAGTGACGAAGACCTGGCCGGGGGACATACGCTGCTCCTTGAAGCTTGCCGGGTGCCAGGAGGTCCGTGGGTTGTACCCGTGGAGGTGCAGCAGCTGATGCGTCGTGATGCCTAATTCGAGGCGCAGGCGGCCGATGCAGATGCTCATGGATCCATCGGCACCGGCGCGGGCCGGCTTTTCGGCTCGGCTGTCGGCATGGCAGAGGAAGTCGATGGCACCCGGATCCTGGTATAGCGGTTGCCCCCGCAGCGGTATTCCGGGTTGTGATCGAGCTGCTACCACGGTGGAGCTTCGCTCTCCGAGTTCGCTCGCACCCTGCGTTCCTTCGCGCTGGGCGATGATGCTGCCCGCCGTGTGCGCGAGGGACTTGGCGCGCGCGATGAAGATCTCCGGGTAATCCATCGCGGATGTCCTGCTCGGAGGGTAGATCGCCGAATTCACATATACGGGCAGTTCATCACGGAGTGCCAGCAGGACCGCGTGCAGGGCTGATTCCGGGAGCTCGACCAGGAACAGGTGTCCCGATGCCGCTCCCGCGGTCACCTCTTGTTCGGCGTGCGCGGTAAGCGGCCACGCGATGGTCGCCTACCGACGGGCGGCGGTGCCGGTTCACTGTCGGATCGCCGGGCGGTACGTCAACCATGCTCCAACCCCACGGACGTGCCCGGTCTGCCGGTGTACCGATGCACCGCCGACTGATCCGTATCGGGCTCGGCGCGACGAGGTTTCGTATACAACTTTCGGTGTGCTGGCCCAGGCGGAGAGGGCTGGCTGTGGCCAAACTGAGCGGCAATTTCCTCGGTGGAAGCCTGTCAGGCCGATGCAGCGCTGATGCCACGCCGAGTTGGACCGCTGCCGCCACCCACCGCCACCATTGTTCATCTCGCCACTTTTGTATACGGTCTTGGCTGCATGGCGGCCGTAGTGGCAGGACCGAGCGGCAGCCCGCTACGAGTGAGGTGAGCCTGATGAGTACCGAGAGGACTGTTCCGGGGCGGCGGCACGGGGTCGGGGCGCGGGAGCCTCGGCGTGAGGATGCGCGCCACTTGGCGGGGCGGGGCTGCTTCGTGGCTGATATGCGGCTTCCCGGGTTGCGGGAGATCGCGTTCGTACGGAGTCAGGCCGCGCACGGACGCATTCGCGCGATCTCCGTCCCGGAGACGGATCGCGAGGCGGTGTGGACCGCCGAGCGGCTCGCGCCCTTCGCCGAGCCCTTGACGGCGACGTCGACGCTGGAGGGGTTCCGCGAGGCGCCGCTGCCCAACCTGGCTTTGGGGAAGGTGCGTTACGTCGGAGAGCCGGTCGCCCTGGCCATCGCCGACAGCCGGGCGGAGGCGGAGGACGTGGCCGGCCGGATCAGGGTGGATCTCGAAGCGCTCCCCGCCGTGGTCGGCTTCGACGCGGCTCTGGCGCCCGGCGCGCCGAGGGTGCACGAGGACTGGCCGGACAACGTCTTCGCCACCACCTCCGGCGAAGTGGGCGACGTGGACGCGGCGGCCCGCGAGGCGGCGGTCGCGATCACCCGCGAGTACACGATGAACCGGCAGGCCGTCGTGCCGCTGGAGACCAGAGGGGTGATCGCGCACTACAACCGGTCGGCCGACGAACTCGTGGTGTGGTCCTCGACGCAGACGCCGCACATGATCCGCGACATGATCGCGCTCCAACTCGGCATGCAGGCCCGGCGGGTACGAGTGATCGCCCCCGACATGGGAGGCGGGTTCGGCAGCAAGTGCTCCGTCTACCCGGAAGAGATCGCGCTCGCCGCCATCGCGACCCAGGTCGACCACCCGGTGCGCTGGGTGGAGGACCGCTGGGAGGCCCAGGTCGCCTCCACGCAGGCCCGTGACCACCGGCACCGGATCACCGCGTACGCGGCGGCCGACGGAACGCTGCTGGGAGTGGACGCGGACATCGTCGTCAACAGCGGGGCGTACTCGGTGCACCCGTGGACGGCGACGATGGACGCCACCATGGCCTCGGCGATGATCCCCGGCCCCTACCGGCTGCCGAACTACCGCTTCCGCACCCGCAGCCTGGCCAGCAACAAGACCCCTTCGGGCCCCTACCGCGGCGTCGCCCGGCCCTCCGCCGCCTTCTCCATCGAGCGCACCATCGACGAACTCGCCCACGCGCTCGGCATGGAGCCGTACGAGATGCGCGTCAAGAACATGGTGCGCAGCGAGGACATGCCCTTCACCTCAGTCGCGAACAAGGTCTACGACAGCGGCGACTACCCCGAAGCCGTACGCCGCGCCACCGCCCTCATCGGGCACGACACGTGGCGCGCGCGTCAACAGGCCCTGCCCACCACGGCCCGGCGGCGCATCGGCGTCGGCTACGCCTCCTTCACCGAGCAGACCGCGCACGGCTGCATCGAATGGGCCGCCCGCGGACTGGCCGTCACCATCGGAACCGAAGGCGCCCGGCTCGCCATGGACGCCACCGGGAGTTTCGTCCTGAGCGTCGGGATCAAGAGCCATGGGCAGGGCCTGGAGACCACCCTCTCGCAGGTCGTCAGCGAGACCTTCGACGTCGAGCCCGACCGGGTCACCGTGCTGCACGGCGACACGGCGCTCACCCCGCGCGGAGACGGCACCTTCGCCTCCCGGTCCATGGTGATGTCGGGCGGGGCCACGCACCGTGCCGCCCAGGCGCTCGCGGAGAAGGTCCTGCGCATCGGCGCCGTACTCCTGGACGAGCCCGTCGAGGACCTGACCCTCAGCGACCACGCCGTGGTGGGGAAGAAGGGTTCGGTCGGCTACGCACGGCTGGCGAAGGAGTTCCTCTTCACCCCCGACCACGTACCGGGTGTCGAGGCCGGCCTGGAAGTCACCTGCCACTACCGGCCGGACGTGCAGACCGGCGCGTTCACCTACGCCACGCAGGCGGCCGTGGTCGAAGTCGACCTGGACACCGGATACGTACGGCTCCTCGACTACGCGGTGGTCGAGGACTGCGGCACGGTGGTGAACCCCCTCATCGTCGACGGCCAGATCCTCGGCGGTATCGCCCAGGGCATCGGCAACGCCCTCCTGGAGGAGATCGTGCACGACGCCGACGGGCAGCCGAAGGCGACGAGTTTCCTGGACTATCTGCTGCCGGGGGCCACCGAGGTGCCGCGGATCAGGATCGAGCACATGTCGACGCCGTCCCCGCACACCACGTTCGGCGTCAAGGGCGCGGGCGAGGGCGGAGCCATCCCGCCGCCCGCCGCCATCGCCAACGCCATACGGGACGCGCTGCGCGAGTTCGGCACGGAGGTCAACGAGACCCCCATGACCCCGGAGCGCGTGTGGACGGCGCTCCAGGCGAGCCGGCCGGCCGCCGAGGCCGGAGCGATACAGGAGGCGGTCCGATGAAGGCGCCGGCGTTTCGCTACCGCCGGCCCGCCACCCTGGACGAGGCGGTCCAACTGCTCGCCGATGCCGGTGATGACGGTAAGGTCATCGCCGGCGGCCAGAGTCTCGTACCGATCATGAACATGCGGCTGGCCGAGCCGGAGACGCTCGTCGACCTCACCGGCGTCGACGCGCTGCGCACCAGCCGGGAGACGCCCTCCGGCGCCCGTTACGGCGCGACCACCACGCACATGCGATTCGAGTACGAGCTCGTGCCGGACGTCACCCGCGGCCTGCTGCCGTACGCCGCCGCCGGCATCGGCTACCCGGCGATCCGCAACCGCGGCACCGTGGGCGGCAGCCTCGCGCACAGCGACTCCTCCGCCGAGTGGCCCACGGTCATGTCCGCCCTGGACGCCACCGTGCACACCCGTTCCGTACGCGGCACGCGCGCCATCCCCGTACGGGAGCTCCTGCTCGGCTTCTTCACCACCGCGCTGGCACCCGATGAGCTGATCACTGAGGTGGAGGTGCGCCGCCTCGCCGCCTCGACGCGCTGGGGCATGTACAAGATGTGCCGCAAGCCCGGCGAGTTCGCGGAGTCGTTGGCTGTCGTCCTCGGCGAACGGGACCTTGGCGGACGGGGCGTCGGCGAACGGGGCGTCGGCGAATGGGACGACCCGAACGGGCCGTGGCAGGAGATCGAGCTGTGGCTCGGCGCGGCGACCGACCGCCCGCTGCGGCTGCGCACCACCGAAGCGGCCGTCCGCGGCGGAACATCAGCGGATCTGGAGCCCGCCCGTCTCGTGGAGCCCCTCGCAGAGGACATGGGTCAGGACCTGTCGGGCCTCGATTCCACCGCGCGGTACGCGCTGCAACTGCACGCGGTCACGGTCCACCGCGCGCTACGAGCCGCGGAAGGGACGACAGGATGAAGGGAGGACACCGGATGCATGAGATCACCGTTCGGATGACCGTGAACGGCCGCCCGTACACGGTGCGTACGGCCGGCCGTACCACCCTCGCCGACCTGCTGCGCGACCAACTCGGCCTCACCGGGCTGCATCTGGGCTGCGAACAGGGGGTGTGCGGGGCCTGCACCGTCACGGTGGACGGGCTGCCGACGCGCGCCTGCCTCACCCTGGCCGGGGCCTGCGAAGGCAGCGAAGTGGTCACGGTCGAGGGCCTCGAAGGCCCCGACGCGGACAGGCTGCGGGACGCCTTCTCCCGGAACGGCGCACTCCAGTGCGGCTTCTGCACACCCGGGATGCTCCTGTCCGGACACCATCTCGTCTGCGCGCGGCAGGCGCTCACCCGGGAGGAGATCGGCGTCGCCATGGCCGGCAACCTCTGCCGCTGCACGGGTTACAACGGCGTCGTCAGCGCTGTGGGGGAGGCGTTGGAGAGCGGTATCGCGGCCGAGGCCACAGCGCCCGCCGTCCACCGGAAAGACGCGGCGGCGGCCACCTGTCGGCACAACGAGGAGTAGAGCGGAGCAGAGCATGGAGTTCACCAACGATTTCGTCGTCCCGGCCGCGCCCGAAGAAGCCTGGGCCCTGCTGACCGACGTCCCGAGGATCGCCCCCTGCATGCCGGGCGCGAGCGTGCTCCCCAAGGACGACGGTTCCTACGAGGGCACGGTGACGGTCAAAGTCGGACCGATCAAGGTCAGTTACGGAGGTACGGCGGCCTTCCGCGAACGCGACGCGGGCAAACGGCGCATGGTGCTCGACGCGGGCGGCAGCGAGAGCAGCGGAAAGGGGTCGGCCGAAGCCGTCGTCACCGTCGACCTGACGCCCGAGGGCGCCGCCTCCACCCGCGTCTCGGTGGCGACCCAGCTTCAGATCACCGGCAAGGTGGCCCAGTTCGGGCGCAATGCGATGGCGGATGTGGGGGCGCGGCTGATCGGGCAGTTCGCGGCGAATCTTGAGGCGATGCTGGTCGCTGAGGAGCGGTCGGCCGTGGCTTCCGCCCCCGCTGAGCAGGGCAGTACGGAGCTGAACGCCCTGGCTTTCGTGGGCCCTGTAGCCCGCCGCTACGCGCCCGTGGCCGGGGCGTTCGTGACCGGCGCCCTGTCGGCGTGGCTCGTCAACCGTCTGCGTCTGCGTCCGCGCCCGCGTCTGCGGGGGCGGCGTGCTCCTGCCGTTCCAGTACCGACTGCTGGGCAGCCCTGAGATGAACCTTCATGATCATCTCGGCTGAGATCGCGTCCCTGCTGCGCAGCGCCTCGATGAGCTCCCTGTGGTGCTCGGCGCTGCGCGCGAGGTCGCGGTCTGTGTACTGCAAAAACGTACGCCGTACCAGCGGCAGCCCGAGCACCCCCGTGAGCAGATGGACGAGGCCGTCGTTGCCGGTGGCCGCCAGCAGCATCGCGTGGAAGTCGTTGTTCAGCCCGACGGCCCGCTGCCTGCCCGCGCTGCCGCCCTCCGCGATGGCCAGCTCGTACTCGGCGAGGTTCGCTTCGAGCGCGGCCAGATCCTCCGGCCCGATCTTCCGGGCGGCCACCGCCGCCACATATCCCTCGATCACGGTGCGCAGCCCGTAAACCTCCGCCACCTGCTCGGAACTCCAGGCCACGACCTGTGCGCCCCGGTGGCGTTCGATCCGGACCAGCCCCTCGGAGTGCAGCTTGCGCAACGCCTCGCGTACGGGCGTACGGCTGATCCCCATCGAGGCGGCCAGGGTTTCCTCCCGCAGCCAGATCCCGGGGCGCAGCTCTCCCGAGGCCATGCGCTCGGCGATCTCGGCATAGGCACGCTGGGCCGCTGTCGACTCCGCCCCACGGCCGTCTGCCACGGCGGACCTCCTCATCCTCGGTGCGGGAACCGCGTTTCCGTCTCGTCCCGTCTCGTTCCGCAAGATAGCCCAGGGAACCGGCGGGACTCGCCTTCGGGTGCCGCCGCATCGTGCCTGGCTGTACGCGCAGTGGGCGCCGCCGGTGTCACCGCACGATGGACGCGGAGGCCGCTGTGGCTTCGAGCGCGAGTTCCGCCGCGCCGGTGAGTTGGAGTTCGTCGGCGTCGACGGGGGCGAGGCAGGGGCCGAGGCGCGGGGGACGAGGGGGATGCGGCCCTGGAGGCGGGATCCGATGGCGGGGAGCAGGAGGTCTGCGCCGAGTTGGAAGGTCCGTCCGCCCTGTGCGACGACATCCGGGCTGATGGGGACGGCAGTGCAGGCGACGACGAGGGCGAAGTCGTCACCCCGTCGACGTTCCTGCTCATCGCTTCCCTTCGGAGGCGGCGGCGGTCGGACGGTCGCTTTCGGCATTCGTAGGGCGAGGGGCTCCAGGCATGCCCCCTTATCGCTCACAGTGAAATTAAAGTCTACCCAACTCCGTCAGACCCCTTGACGGCTAGAAGCGGCTGGTGGAACTCTGCGGAATTACTTACCTCTCACATCGAGTGAAAAGCGCGAGGAACGCCATGGCGGCCATCACACCTGCATCCGATGGAGACGATGGAGACGGCGGGCACTCCCGGCGCGATGTCCTGCGGTTCGGCGGCGCGGGCGTCCATCGGTACGCGGGGGAGAGAAAGCGATCCATCCGGTGCCGCACAGGGATGCGGATCTGGGGGAGTTGTGGGGGCTGGATTACTGGAACGGGTCGGCAGTGGTCACGTCGGGCGCCGGGTTCGTCGGCGAGCACGCTGATGTGTTTCGCACCGGACACCTTCGCCGCCAGCACCGTGGTGGACGGCCTGGGTGGGGAGTGGTAGGGCATACCCGACCTCGCCATCGTTGAGCGGGGACGGCTTCACACCTTCCGCGGACGCAGCCACATCCAAACCTCATCCAAGTGAGCGCCCGACCCCCGCCGTGCGCGGGGGAGTCCAGGCAGCGCCCCCGTATGCCGCCGGTAAGGACGAACCTCACGGGGCCGAGCACCAGGCAGGAAGAGCACTCGGTCAGCCCCTGCTTCTCCGCCGCCCGCGCGCGCGACGTGGACGCCCTTCTCACTCTTCTCGCCCTGCTCTGCCTCGCCCCGCCGCTCTGCCCGAAACAAAGGAACTCCCCCCGATGCCGTCACCGACCCCCGCCCGCCCCCGAGTCCCTCTCACCATCTACATCTTCGGCGCCCTCGCCGAGCTGCTGTTCGGCTACGACACGGGGATCATCGGCGTCTCGATGCTCTCCATCAAGAAGGAGTTCGACTTCGGCACCGGCATCGAGGGGCTGATCGTCAGCTCGCTGCTGCTCGGCGCGGCCGTCGGCGTCGCCGCGGGGGGCCGGCTCGCCGACCGGTACGGGCGCCGCCGCGTCATCTTCGGCACCGGCATCGTCTTCGCCCTGGGCGGCGCGGTGGCGTTCATGGCCCCCGGAGTCTGGACGCTGATCGCGGCGCGTTTCGTGATGGGCCTCGGTGTCGGGGCGAGCGCATCCGTAGTGTCGGTGTATCTCGTGGAGGTGGCACCGACCCGGCATCGCGGAAAGGTCGGCTCCATGGGACAACTCATGGTCGTAATAGGTGTGTTGCTTGCCTATGGCGTCGGATACCTGTTGCAGTCATACGATTCCTGGCGCTGGCTTCTCGGCCTGTCCGTAGTGCCCGCCCTGGTACTCGGCGCCGGTGTCATAGTGCTTCCGGAGACGCCGCGCTGGCTGCTGCTGAAGGGGCGCGAGGACGAGGCCCGGCGCGCGCTGCAACGCCTCGGGCGCGGCGGGTCCGCGGAAGCGGAACTCGCGACGATCCGCGACGACGTCAGCGCTGCCCCCGCCTCCTCGGCCGGACGGGCCGTGCTGCGCCGGATGGCATCGCCGTCGCTGCGCCCGTCCCTCTACGGGGCCGTGGGCCTCGCCCTCCTGGCCCAGCTCGTCGGCACCAACTCGATCATGTACTTCGCACCGTCGACACTCGTGCACGCCGGATTCGGAAACTCCGCCGCGGTAGCCGCCAATCTCGGTGTGGGAACGGCCAACGTCGTGTTCACCCTGGTCGGCATGGCGATCGTGGACCGCGTCGGACGCCGCCCGCTCCTGATGGCCGGCTGCGCGGGCATGGCGGCATCGATGATCGCCCTCGCCGTCATCACCGCCCTGGGACTCCCCAGAGACTCGACGGCCTGGCTCACCCTCCTCTGCATGATCGGCTTCCTCGCCTCCTTCGCCGCCTCATGGGGCGTATGCGTCCGCGTCGTGATCTCCGAACTGTTCCCGGCAGAAATCCGCGGCTCGGCCACCGGCTTCGTCCTGGTCCTGAACTGGCTGTCCAACTTCGCCGTCAGCCAGCTGTTCCCCACCCTGATGGCCACGAGCGCCGTGCTGTCCTTCTCGATATTCGGGGCCTTCTGCCTGGTCGCCTTGGCCTTCGTCCGAGCCCTTCTCCCCGAAACCGGCCAGGGCCGCGACCTGGAGACCCGCCACCGCGAATCCGTCAGGGCGGCCTGAGCCGACTGCCGCGGGCGCGTTGACACGGTGCTCAGCGGGGCGACTCCCACAGCACGGAGACCGCCGCGCCGTAGAACCCACGGCGGGCAGGAGCCGGTAGAGGCGGAACGCCACCGTGTCACCGTGGCAGGTAACACCATCCGGGAACTCTCGTACACCGAACAAAGTCGCTGGGCCAGTTCGCGCAGGGCCGTGCGGCCCCATGGCCAGTGCCACGGGACCGCACGGTGAACGGGGAGGACGAGGCCCCTCTTCCTCCTGGTCAGAAACCAGTTCCAGGACTGTCCGCGTCCAGTTGTAGGTCCATGCTGTACAGCGGACGGTCCTCGATCCCCAAGGCGTGCATCAGTCCGTTGGTCGGAATCCTGTACCTGCCTCCGACGCGGAGGACGGAGCAGGGGAATTCGTCCTCGCGGATCAGCCGGTACGCGGTCGTCGACGCGATCCCGAGCGCTCGGGCCGCCGTTCGCAGATCCACTGCGACGGGCAGGTCGAACATCTCGGTGAAACTGAGTCGGCCCTCTGCCGGTTCCTTCATGCTCGCCTCCTCGCGGGGCGGACCGGTCGGGTGCCCACACGGCACCTGGACCGTCGAGTCTTCCGGGGGCCATGGCACGTCGAACGCTCGCTCTTCCCGTCGTCGGTTCCGCCGCAGGCATCCTTGCGCAGATGCTCCGGGCGTACCTGGAACCGCAGTGGGGCGCGCAGCCCGTCCGGGCCGTCGGGACGGTCGACCCGCACGTCCAGAACCTCCTCGGCCGGAGCGCCCGCCTCCCCGTCGGGCACGGCGAGAGCGCGGTCTTGGGCGATGCGCTCGACCTGGGCGGAGGGGAGCTCCCGCAGGCCGTCGCGGGCGAAGCGCCACGCTCTGGTGCGCGCCGCCGCGTAGATCGGGGAGGGGTCGGAGAGGCGCCTTGCGGCGTCCGGGGCCGCCAGTTCCTCCAGGAGGGCCAGGACCATCTCGGCCTCCACGTCCGATCGATCGGCATGAAGGCGCGTGCACACGCGGTGGACCGTCCCGGTCAACTGCGGCAGGGCCAACCAGATCACCAGGAGTTTCCCGGTGCTGCGGGTAGAGAAGTCACTCAGCGCGGTGTGGAGTACCTCCTTCCAGACCTCGGCGGCGAACTGCGGGTCGGAGTCCGGCCCGTACAAGGCATTGTGTGTCTCGGCGGCGGTCAGCCGGATCGGCATCGCCCCCTCGGTGTCCGTGGGAACGGTCACGAGGATCGCGTCACTGCCCCAGGGCTCGTCGAAATGGCGCCTCACCGAGGCGAACATACTGCTTGATAGCGGATGCATCAGGAATTGTCCTCTCGCCGGGCTGAGGGCTCCGGAGGTGTCGAGCTACTGGACGGGCTGAAGAGCTGTGGGGCGGTCACATCGCCCCAGGTGCACATGGAACGGGAAGCAGTCCCAGGTGCCTCACTTTGATGCGTACGTATGCGGTTTTGGTCTTGCCGGCCGGGAACCGCCGCCTTCGACCATGAGCGTGTGACTGGTGCGGACAGGCCGCGGGCTCGTCGGTTGAAGGAGACCGGAGGAGGACGGAGGAGTCCGGGGGCCGAGATGGGGGCCCGCTCGGGGCGGGCACCCACGGGCTGTGGAGCTCAGGCGGTCTCGGAGGGCGAGTTGTCCGGCACCTCGGTGCGCGGGGTCGCCGGCGTGGTGCCCTCGGTCCGGTCGGCCGCGCGTCGGCGGTGGCTCGGCGGCCAGTCGGGGGACTGACGCAGACGGCTCGCTCGACGATTTCGCTGACGGTTGTTCATAAAGCCTGCGGTTCCTTTCTGGTGGGTCGATGGGTGACTATGCGGCCGTCTCACGCTTCTGCGGGCGGCTGGTGCCATCGTGCCCGGGGACGGGAGGAGGCCGCGGAGCGAAAACTGAGGGAAAACTGAGACCGGGGGCGTGAAGGAGCAAGCGCGTGTGAAGCGGCATACCGCAGCGCACAGATGAAGGGGGGCGTTGAGGGGCTGGGCCACTGCTTCCGGGCGGGGGAGAGGGGGAGGGCGATGGAGGGGTACGTGCTGGGCCCGGTCAGAGCCGAAGGGGACGGCGGAGGACGGGTGTTCGGAAGCGCGAAGGCCAGTGCGCTGTTCGCACTTCTGGTGACATCGCCGAGCTGTCGATGTACCAGGAGGGAGGTCGCCGAAGTCCTCTGGGAGGGTGATGAGAACGCCGGTGACCGGGTGGACCGCGCCGTTTCCGACCTGCGGAAGCAACTGGGCCTGGAGGTCGTGCCCCATGGAGGCAGGTCAGGTTACTGCACGCTCCGCCTGCCGGAGGGCAGCGTCGATCTGCTCCGCTTCCGCGACGGGGTGGCGAGGGCCGCCGGGTTGAGCCCTCCGGCGCGGTTCGAGCGACTCGGCGCGGCTCTGGGCGAGTGGGACGACGACGAACCGCTGCGCGGGCTGACCGAGAGCGGCTTCCAGCGGCGCCGGGAGGAATTGCGGGCGGAGTTGATGGCCGCCGTGTGCGACCGACTGGACGCCGCGTGGAAGTCCAGGGAGGAGAAATGGCTCCGGGAGGAGACGGAGAAATGGTTCGAGCGCTCGCCGGAACTGCCTCAGGTTTTCCGGTTCTACCTGCTTGCCCATCACGACCTGCCGGAGCACCGGCGCGAACGGCTCATCAAGGAGTGGACGAAGCGCAACGGAAAGCCGGACGCCGGCCTGCAGAGCGCCATCGACGCGGTCCGGGGAACCGCTCACCGGTCGGTCGGGACGCTTCTGCCGCCCGTCCCCGACCAGTTGCCCGGCAACAGACGCAAGCCGGTCGGGCAGGACGAACTGATCCGCGGCCTCGTCGAGGCCGTGTGCCAGGAACAGGACGCCGGCAACCTGGCACTGGTCCTCATCAGCGGCATGGCGGGTGTCGGGAAGAGCACGGTGGCTCACCACCTGGCCCGTCGACTCCGGGGGCGGTTCCCCGACGGGGTGCTCTACGCCGGACTGAACGGGTTCGCCGCCGGAGACACGCGGCCCGCCGAACCGGACGAGATCCTGGACGGGTTCCTGGCCGCGCTGCCGCCGTACACCACGGTGACCGGACCGGCGAGCAAGAGCAGTGCGCTGCGGTCGGCACTGGCCCACCGCTCGGTACTCATGGTCCTCGACGACGCGCTCGACGCCCAGCAGGTGCTGCCGCTGTTTCCCGGAGACGGCACCTGCGCCGTGATCGTCACCAGCCGCAACGACCTCCTGCGCTTGCAGTCCGAGAGCAAGGTGCTGTTCCGCAAGATGGAGCCGCTGGATGAGGCGGCTGCCCTGGAGGTGCTTCAAGAGAAGGTGTCGGTCGAGGGCCGGGCGAAGTACGCACAGGCCTTCAGCGATCTGGTCCACCTCTGCGGCCGGCTGCCGTTGGCCCTCGCCGTGGTGGCCCGGCTCCTGGAAGGCGGTGCGCGTCCGCTGCATACCATCCCTGCCCTGGTACGGGAGATGAAGGAGGAGCGGGAGCGGGCGAAGCTGGACACCCTGCACCTGCCGGAACACGAACTGTCGGTCCGTGCCGCACTGAACTGTTCCGTTCGCGTGCTCGGCGAGGAGGCCCGGCTGCTGTTGTGGCAGCTCGCCGTCCACCCCGGGCCCACCGCCTCATGGGAGGCGGTGATGGATCTCGGGAGGGTGGCGGGCGAAGGGGCGCGCACCGATCGGGCTCTGGTGGAGCTGGTGGCCGCGAACCTGGTGGAGCTCCGTGGTGACCGCTATGGGCTGCACGACCTCGTACGGGCCTTCGCCCGTCGGCATGTGCAGCCAGGGCCGGACGGGGATACGGCGGACATCGAGCGGGCGACCCTACGGCAGGTGTTGGAGCACCAGTTGCACAACGTCCGCGCTTGCGACCGAGTGCTCGACCACGAGCGCGCCCTGCCCATCGGCGAACCCGAAGGGGTCACGGTCACTGACGCTGTGGAACCGGGGCAGGCGATGGCGTACTTGGACGAGGAGTACGCCACCGTCCAGCGAGGCATCCGATCAGCCATCAGCCAGGGCATCGAACGGTACCAGTGGCTGCTTCCGATGGCCTTGGTCACCTATCAGTGGCGCCGCCGTCTCCTCGACGACGCGCTGAAGAACCTCCGGTACGCAGCCGAAGCGGCGGAATCCTCTGCCGCCCCGGTCGATTGCGCCATGGTCCACCGGATGCTGGCGGGGACGCAGTGGCGGCTCGGCAAGTACGACGCGGCTGTGGGCCATCTCCGCCGGGCCGTCCGGCTCAGCGAGGAGGGCCACGGAGTGGAAGGCCGGCTGAGCCTGGCCCGGTCGCTGCACCGGCTCGGACTCACCCTGCGCAAGCAGGACGACCGGACAGGGGCGGAGGAAGCGCTCTGCCGGGCACTGGAGTTGTGCCGGGAGGTATCCGATCCGGTCGGGGAGGCGGCTGTCCTGAACGCACTCGGCGCGCTTCACCTCGACCGGGGCGAGTATGAGCAGGCGCTCCGTCGGTGCGCCGACGCCCTCGGCGCGGTGGAGCGCACGGTGGAGCGCAGCGGGCTGGCCGACGTGCTGTTCACCCTGGCCAAGGTGCACCTGGCCCGCTCCGAGCGGGACGAGTCGATCTCCTTGTACCGGCAGGCTTGCGATATCTACCGCGAACAGGAGAACCGGCCCAACGAGGACAAGGTGCGGCTGCTCTACGCGGATGTCTTGGTGTCGGCCGGTAGGACTGAAGAAGCGGTAGGGGAGCTGGAGAGAGTCATCGTGCTGCGCGAGTTGATGGGCGGCGAAGGCGTACGTGAGGTCCGGGAGCTGCTGGAAGGGCTGAGGTGAGCCGCCCGGCCGGCGACCGTCGGGGCACCGTCACAGCCGCGGCGGATAGGTGCGGTAGTACTCGGTCGGGTCGGGGCGCAGCCGTTTCGACGGCCGCCGCGAGCCCAGCCGCGGCAGATACGGGCGGAGCCGGTCGAACACGTCACGGACATCCGCCGGGCGCTCCTCGGCCTCCCATCGGACCATCCACAGCGCGAGGGCGGCGAACTCCGTGGGCAGCTCGGCGAGCTTGTCGGCCGGCAGGACCGGACCACCTGGTTCCGCCCGCTCCTCCAGTCCGCCGTAGGGCAGCCGCATGACGGTCATCTCCAGCAGGATGCACCCGAGCCCGAAGATGTCCGCCCGCCGCGTCAGACCTGAGGGGCATGCGTCGGACTGCTCGGGGGAGGCCCAGCCTCGGGTGCCGCGCTCGTGGGATGTCTCCTCGCCCGCCATGATCGCGTGGCCCATGTCGATGAGACGGAGACGGCCGTCCGGTTGCACGATGACGTTCTCGGGTTTGAGGTCGCAGTGCACCAGATTCCGGTCGTGCACTTCCCGCAGAATTTCGCACAGCTGGCCGATGATTGACGCGACGGCCCCGGGGTGCTTGACGGGTCGTCCCGCCAGCAGGACGTTCTGCAACTGGCATCCCGCCACGAATTCCATGACCAGACATCGGCGCCCACGGTGCGTCCCTGTGGCGATGATCTCTGGAATCGCCTGAATTCCCGTCAGCATCATCATACGGGAGCCCTCTTCGAGAAGGTTTCTGCCGGCCCAGTGGAAATCGCTCTCGGGACCGAGATCCCGGGCCTTCTGAAGCTTGAGCGCCACCCTCCCTCCGCTGCTGCGATCGCGACCGAGGAAAAGGTCGCCCTGACCGCCGTCACCCACCATGTCCAGCACTTCGTAGCGCTTCTCCACATTGCCGATCTCTTCGATCTCCCTCATGGCCACCCTTCCTTCCTCCGCACAGAAATGGAGCAGAAAATGACACAGTCGTGGCTGCCCCCCGACGGGGTGACCCGCGCCTCCGAAGTCATCACGGTATCCGCCGGAATGTTCAAGGGAGAAGAGTTCCGATGTCCCGCCGCCGACGCCCTCAAGACTCGCGGCTACCAAACCGCCGACCCCGTACCGCGCCGCCGCGAGCGGTTGGAGGACTTCGCGCTCGGCCCCTTCATGGCGGCCTGCGACGCTCGCTTCCGGCCCTCCGGAAGCCGACCTCGGACACGTACCGCGCCTCTGCACGACGGCCTGAGGACCTGGTCGGACCATGGCGTGAAGATGTACGAGGCGGCCTTCCCCGCCGACCCGGAGCACCCCCTGCGCGAGGTCCCCGAGCCGTGGGCGTACTGCTATCGGCCGTCCGGCCCCGACCCACGGAACGCCGGGGAGTACCGCCTCACCGTGTGGGGACGCTGCCTGGCCTCCGCCGACGGCGCCTACCGTGAACTCCGTCTGCCCGTATACCGCTTGAACCGGAACCTGCCGCCCGACGGGTTCATCGCCGCCGCCGCGCTGGTGCTGGCCGAGGGCGCCCCCGGGCCGCCGCCGGAGTACGTACGTATCGTGGAGTTCGCGCTGTTCGACGGCCGTACGCGGGAGCTCTTCGCCGGCAGTCGGGCACAGGCGCTCGCCCGGTACCGTGAGCACGGCCCCGGCGCCCTGGCCGGCGTACTGGACGGACGGGAGTACCGCCCCGGAGCCGCTTGCGGCGGATGTTCCTACCTGCCGGTCTGTCCGGCGCTGCGCTCGGCGCCCGGGCTGCTGGGCATCGAGGCAGCGGGCCGGCCCCGCCGCACCTGGTCGGTGACCAACGGACGCAACTACCGGGCCTGCCCGGCCCGCGACCACATGCGCCGGCTGCACCTGCCCGCTGCCGACTCCGTCGAGCGCGAGGTGACAGCCGAACGCGGCCGGGCCCTGCACGCCTACCTAGCCGACCGCCATGGCCATGGATCGCCTCGGCCGTGCACGGCAGAGGTCCCCGAGGAGTGGGTGCCGGACGGGTTCGACCTGCCCGACCACGAACGCAGGCTCGGCGCTCTCCTGCTGCGGCGGCACGCAGCGGTCTGCCCGCTGCGGTGCGTCGAGGACGGGACGGACGTACGGACCGAGCCCCGGGTGGTGCGGCACGACACCGCCGCCGACGTGATCGTGATTGCCGCACCCGACCTGCTCTACCGGGACGTCGACTCATGGGTGTGGCGCGAGACCAAGACCTCCGCCGCCGACCGGCGGTCCAACCGCCCCTTGCTGGAGGTCTACCCCCAACTGGCCCTGGCGGTCGCTCTGATCGCGCGCGGTGACCTCGGTGGAGCTCCGTCCCGTGCCCGGGTGGAGCTGGAGGTGCTACGCCCAGGCGGAGCCGACCTGGAGATCATCGACCCCTTCGCCTCAAGAAACCGGACCGCAGCCGAGGGCGTCCTGCGGGCGATGGTGGCCGACTGGCACGGGGACGACGGCTACACGGCCGTGCCCGGACGCTCATGCGAACGGTGCGAAGTGGCCCGCTGGTGCTCGGTGTCGCACGCCGATGGGACCGCGGCATGAGGGCGAGGTCCGCTCGCCGGGCCGACCGGTCGGACACCGGGGAGGCGCCCGAGGGCGTGGGCGGCGAACTGTTCCTGGAGCTCGCCCGCATGGTGGCGGCCCTCGCCGAGGTCCAGGGGCTCCGCTCGTTCGCCCTGCCCTACCCCCGGATCGCTCACCGTGCGCTGGACCGTACGGTGATGCGCTGTCTGGACGTCGGGGAGACACCGCCGAGGAGCCTTCCGGAGCTGTGGGAGTGGTGCCGGACCCGGCCGGCGGACGATCCGCTCTTCGCGGTCTCCGCCTCCCTGGTCACTCCGGGTACGACGCTGGTGCACCCGGTCGGCATGATGCCGACCCGATCGTGCCTCGAAGTCGCCTCGAAGTCGCCTCGCACGGCCCGGACGGGGGTGTGGCGGCGCAGGCTCGCGGGCTCCTGGGCGAGCTGGAAACGCGGTGCGGAACGGGCGAGCGCTACCGGCAGTGCCGGAGGTTCCTGGCCCGTCACCCGGTGGTTCACCAGCAGGATCGCTTCGGGCTCAGCTGGAGCAAGGCCGTCTGGAGCCGGGTCAAGGACCTCTACGGGCCGCTGCCAGAATCGCTGCTCGTCGACGACGTCTTCCTGCGCTGTGCCTCGTGCGGGCTCCCCGCGCTGACCCGGGACGGGGCCATGCCCGTACCCGGACCGTCCGCCACCGACGCGGACCTCTGGTGCGAGGGGGAGGAATGCCCGCGCGACGCCCCTCCGGCACTGATCCGTGAGCCGGACCAGGCGTGGATCCTGCGGCGTTCGCTGCGAGCGTTCCTCGCCCTGCCGTACCGGACCGAGGATGCCGCACGGGACGCGCTGGACCGCGCGGGGATCGACCACGAGCCCTTGCCGGGTTCGCTGTCCGCCTACCGACTGGGGGACACCGATCCCGTCGTCGTGGACATAGAGGTGTACGACCGCCTGCAGCCGGCTCTCCTCGCCGCGCATCTCGCCGACAGTGCCCCCCTCGCGGACCGCACGCTCATCGTGATCCCTGACGCGCTCGCCGGGCGGAATGGCTACCAGGAGGCCTTCACCGCCGCCCTCTTCCCCTTCCTGCGGGACCGCCTGACGCTCACCACACCCGTGAACCTCGTGCCCGACCTGCGACGGGCCCGGAGAGAAGAGAAGGACGATGCGTAGCATCACCCCGCCCCTGAACGACGTACTTCACACACTCGGGGGGTTCCTGGGGCCATCCGCCCCCAAGCCCGCCGTAGAAGCCCTCTGTCAGGTGGAACTCGGCCTGTACCTTCAGCAGAAACTGATGCCGGGCAGTCCCGCGGGCAGTGCCTGGGTGCTGTTCAGCGGATACGGGTTCGCCGAGGCGTATGGAGCGCCGCTGCCACCGGACACCGAACAGACACTGCGGGTCGCCCGGTACTCGCTCTGGACGCTGCGCAGGAGCCGTACCTGGCGCGAGGCGCTGGAGAGCTACCAGCTGTTCGACCCCAGGGTGCGCGGCTACGACGTCCCGGACACCGAGGCGCCCGCCATCCGCCGCGAACTCTCTGTCGCCGGCGACCGCTTCCCCGTCTACGAGCAACTGCTCCGTACCGCGCCACCGCTGGCTGGCAAACGCATGCTGGTCGCGGGCGAGGGCCCGCACGCCTTCCCCGTCAGCCGCACCCTGGCCGTCGTCGACCTGCCGCCCGTTCCTCACACCCCTCTCGTCGCGCACGACATGGACCTGGAACCGGCCGGCGGCGGAGAACCCCTGATCTTCACCAGGAAGAGCCTGGAGCGCACAGCGGCGGAGATGGACGCCACACACGCCCGCTTCGGCGAGGGAAGGCCGCCGCGCTGGCTGGAGCGGCTGCGGGACTTCGACCTGTCCACCAAGGAGAACGGCACGTTTCGCAAGGCCGGCAAGGACGAGGACTTCACGTTCACCGTCGACGGGATCCAGCATCTGCTCGGCATCGTCGGCGCGGGCAAGAGCACGCTGCGCGACATCATCGCCGTTCATCTCGCCAAGCTCGGCCGGCGCACCACCATCGTGGTCACCGACGTCCCGGAAGTGCTGAAGCTCGTCCGGCTCTACAACCTCCACACGGACAGTGCCGCCGCACCCGTGCTCGGCTCCTCCGGCCGGGAGCGGCACGCCCAGCGGCTGCACCGCCGGCTGGCGGGCCGGGGCGAGCACCGGCTGCTCGCCCATGACGACCCCGCCTTCGCCTATCTCGGTACCTCATGCGTACTCAACATCAGGCGGCAGGATGCCACTTCGTTCCCCGAGCCGCTCGCCTTCGGCGAGGCGCCCTGCTCCAAGCTCCGGCCACCATCGGGCCCACGGCGCGACAAGGGCGCTGTGCGGGCCTCCGAATGGCAGAAGAGGGTGATGGGCTGCCCGTACTGGTCAGCTTGTCCTCGACATCACGGAGCCCGCACTTTGGTCGACGCCCTCATCTGGGTGGCCACACCGCCCGGCCTGATCGACGCCGCGCCGCCCCGCCCCCAGAACGGCGAGCGCATCCGCTACCTCGAACTCGCCTGCCGGCGCAGCGACCTCGTGATCATCGACGAGGCGGACCGTGTGCAGATGCAGCTCGACCAGACCTTCGCGCCCGCCGTCCTCCTCGCCAGCGACGAGGACAAGGGCCTCATCGACCAGCTGAGCAGGCACAAGATCCGGGAACTCGCGGCGAGCGGGCGCACCCAGCTTTCCGAACGGGACGTGGAGACCTTCGCCGCAGCCCTCAGCACCGCCGGATTGGCCACGGACCGGCTGTACGCGATGCTCGTCGCCCGGTACGAGCTGCGCGACTGGGTGCGGACGGGCTACTTCAGCGCTTGGACGCTCCAGCTCGGGCTGCTCGACGAACGTTACGAACTTCCCGACGGCAGCGGGCCGGAACACCGGAACCACGCCCCCAGACAAGCCCTCGGCAAGCTTCTCGACGCTTTCCGCGACAACCCCTTCGGCGACCGCCGCCGTAGGACGGATGAGGACTTCAGCCGGCTGACCGTCCTCCTCAATGAACTGCTCCACACCGGCAACCCGGAGAACACCCGGCGTTACCTGACCGAGGTCATGGATGAGGCCTTCGGCATCGATCCGCGGTACATGGCCGCCCGGGAGCAGGAGTACAAGGAGAAGTACGACGAATGGCAGCGCGAGGAGGAGCAGCAGAAGAAGAGGCGCGGCCGTCGCCGGAAGCCCAAGCCCCCGCCCCAGACCCCCGAGCAGTGGCGGCAGGAGCTCGCCGAGCGCTTCGAGTTCACGCTGCTGCTCAGCGCCCTGGAACCCCGGCTCGCGATGATCAACGCCATGTGGCCCCGCGTCGAGGCCGCCCTCAGCCTGGGCTACAACACGATGTACCGTCGGCCGCTCGACTACGGCCCGATGGTGCCCGAGGCCCCGATGGGCAACGTACTCGGTTTCCAGTTCCGGGTCCCGGGTGAGGACGAAGGCGGAGTCCGCAGCGGCGAGCTGACCTTCTTCCGCTGCAGCGGCGTCGGTCGTGAACTGCTGCGCGCCATGCCCCACCTCGCCTCCGTCGACGGCAGGCCCGGCGCCCATCTGCTGCTCATGTCCGGCAGCAGCTGGGCGGGCGCGTCCAGCCGCTACCACGTCTGCGTCCCGGTCGGCGTGATCATCGAGCCCCCGGCCGAGGTGACCGAACGCATCGCGGACGAGAGCCTGATGCGCTTCGAGTTCATCGCCGACGGCGACGAGAAGCTGCGCCTGTCGGGAACCCACCCGGACGAACGCCCCGAGAAACTGCGCCGCATCGCCGCCTACCTCGGCGCGGGGGAGTACGACGCTCCCGAAGGAGGCCCGCTGGAGCTCGAACTGCTCTCTCTTCCCGCCGGGCGCGACCAGATCCTCCTGCTGGTCGGCAGCTATGCCGAGGCGCGCATCGTGGCCGACACCCTGCACAACCTCAATTCCCGCTGGCGTGACAGCGTGCTGTGTCTGGTCTCGGACGACGAGGAGATCGCCCCGGAGGACGAGGCGCCGTCCGCCTACCGCGCCCAGTCGCTGCGCCGGGGCGACGTCGAGCGTCTGAAGGACCTCGACGCGGACATTCTCGTGGCGCCCCTGCTGGCCGTGGAACGGGGCCACAACATCCTCAACGAGGACGACGAGGCGGCCATCGGGACAGTCTACTTTCTGGCACGGCCCAATCCGCACCCAGAAGACCTGTCCCTGGCCGTCCACGCCGTCAACGACTGGATCGTCCGCGCCATCACCGGCGGCGACTTCGACACATGGGTACAGGGGCAGGCCACCGTCGAGGAAGGCGCCGACGAGGTCCGCCGCCTCGCCCGTTCGCGCTGGTACGAGGTGCTCGCCCGCTCGATGGCCTGGAGCCGCCTCGGCGACGAGGCGCGGGAGCAGGTCACCTGGGACATGCTGGTCCTGATGTGGCAGGTGATCGGGCGGCTGGTGCGCGGCGGCGTACCAGCCCGGGTGGTCTTCGTCGACGCCGCCTTCGCCCCGAACCGCGGGGCCGAACCACCGCGAACCGACACTCCGGCGTCCAGCCTGCTGCACAGCATGCTCGCCGTGCTGGACCCGTACTTCGACGTCGGCGCGAAGAGCGCGGAGGAGCAGTTCATCGTCCGTGCCCTGTACGGACCGCTCCGACGCATGCTCACCCGCCTGCTCGCCCCTGCTCCAGTCCACCCGTAATCGCCTGATTCCAGCTTCCCGGAGGCAATTTCGTGTACCACACCATTCGCGTCGCGGCCTACGAACCCGACCCGCTCCACGGGCCGTGGCGGGAGAAGATGAGGGTGCTGCGGCTGGGCGAGGAGTTGCACACTGAGCTCACCAGGATGCACGCCGAGGCCGACAACGGCTCCGTCCACCCCGACCGACTTCCCGTACGAAGGCTCAACTCCCTGCTCCAGGCGATGGCCCCGGGCGTCATCGCGACAGGCCGCAACGCCGGCGCGGACGCCCGCCTGCCGTGGCTCTACGCACGGGAAGCCGTCCCTCCGGAGGTGCTGCTCCCGGTGATCGGCACGTGGGCGGCGGGCATGTACCGGGAGGAGGACGACACCGACGGCGCCGATTTGGAGGAGAGGCTCCGCTCCGATGGCCCGGCCGCCGTCCAACTGCCGCGTTGGGAGAACGAATCAGTCGACCTCGCCGAGACCGTGACCTCGGCGGGCGGAACCGCTGAACCCGCCGCGCGGCTCTACAGTCTGTTGCCCGAGTGCGTAGCCTTCCGGCTTGCCGCCCGGACGTTCCGTACCGGGGGTGCCACACTCCACTTCCGTGTCGAGAGCTCGGGCAACGGTGCGCGGCTCGTCTCCTGGCCGCCGCAGCGGTACGAGCGTCGCGGGCAGACCTGGTACTACTCGGCCTGCCTCAACATCACCGTCCACACAGTGCCGTTCGCCCCACGGTTCCGCGTCCATGTGTCCACCCAGGTACGCCGGTGGGCTACCCGGTTCGACGTGCGCCCCCATCAGCTCGGCGGCACGACCGTCCTGCTCGACGCACCGCTGCCATGGCCGGGAGGGCCGGACCGGGGTCACCGGATGATGGTGAACACCCTCGGCTACGACCGACGGCTGAAGGAACTGGCCTGGCGCCGCCACAGCCCGGCCCCGCTCGTGCCCGAACTGGATATCGTACGCAGCTACCCGGAGCCCGCGGAGCTCTTCACCCACCCGGAACGCTGGATCAACGGATCCGGGGACGTGGCCGCCGGCATCGTCTACCACCCCTCGATCGGCCCGCACAAGGTAGGCCCCGGACTGATGCCACAGGAACGGGCGGATCTGGACGCCTGGGTGGAGGAAGGGCTGTGCCCCATGCTGACTCGGGTGTGTGATCTCACGCGGGTTACCAGGAGCAACACCCCCTCTTTGATGCCTCGTTCGGGTGCCGGACGCGATCCGGGCTTCCGTGAGGCGCAGCTGACCTTGCAGCGGCGGGCGGCGCTGGCGCGCGCGCTGAACAGTCGTCCCCTGGAGATCGACCTCTTCTGGCAGTCCCCGGAGACCCGTGCCGCACTGCTCGCGGAGCTGCCGAAACTCATCGGCTTTCCTCCGGGGGAACGAGTGGGCCCCGCTGCCGACGACACCTGGCAATGGCGGAGCGAGGGGGTCGAGATCCGCGTACGAGCCCGGCGCGCGGGGCCCCTTGCGGATGCCCTGCCGGTCTCTCGGGAACGCAGGCGCCCCAGGGCAGTCCGGCTGGCCGAAGCCATCGAAGACCGCTGCCGGCTCGTGGCGGACCGGATGACCCCGTGTCCTGACGGAGTTGGAGTAGTGATCGCGGAGATCGCCGGCAAGGAGCGCTTCGCGGCCGTCCCGAACTCCGACCCCAAGCACGCGCTGCGCATCGCCTGGGCGCGGCAGGGCCGACCGAGCCAGTTCGTCAACCTGCCCGACGACACCGACGGCGGCCTTGAGCACCGGGCCAGGTGGACCTGGCTGGACGCCTTCCGGCAACTCGGCGCGATCAGCCCGCCCGCACACCGGGTGGGAGCCGGACTTCCGGGGGACCTCCAGTACGCGGCGCTCTGGTTCGTACGCCACACCAGGAAGGGGCCCACGCGATGCCCCGTCCGCCGGCTGGTCGCGGTGCGGGTCCGCCCCGGGGACGGACCGGGCGCCATCGAAGGGTGGGATGCCGAGCGCGCCGAATGGGTTCCGTACCCGAAGCTGTTGCTGCTGCTTTCCCGGACGGAGAAGCCGGTGACGGATGCGGGAGAGGAGGCGGATGCGGGGGGTCCTGCTGACAGTGCGACCGGCCGTGGAGGGCTCCGGCCTGCCGCCCGGCCGGGCATGCGGCAGCACAGTCAGCGGGAGACCGAGCGGCAGATCCGCGCGCTGCTCTTCCAGCTCCGCGACCGCCCGACGCTCCTGCTGGCGGACGCCGGTAATCTGCGCCAGTGCTGGCCCGGTCTGCGCAACGGCGAACTTCATCGCGACATGCTCGGTTTCGGCGCCGAACCCGCCCAGCGCCACACGCTCTACGGCGACGACCTGCGGGTGGTGCTCGTGCGGGACGCCAACGCGCGGGAGGAAGTGGCGGAGTGGTACGCCCACGACAGCAAGGACAAGGTCGGCTTCGCCGAGGGAGTGTGGGGGACGGCGGAGGCGGAGAGCCGTGTCTTCGCGAGTACTGCCTCGACCCCGCACACGGTGGTGAAACTACCCAGGGGACTCATGAAGCTGGCGCCCACGGCACAGGGCCGGACAGCACCCGGGAAGACCGCCTGGAACCCCGGGCAGCTGGAGATCACCGTGCTCGGCTGCCTGTCGGAGAAGGTGCTGGCGGACTCGGGGCGTGAAGGGGACGTGCCCGACCGGCCCGCGGAGTGGGCGACGCTCACGCACCAGCTGCGTTACCACGACGACTATCCGCCGCTCGCCCGGCCCCTCCCGCTGCACCTGGCGCGTCTCGCCGGTCAGTACGTGCTTCCGATGGCCGGAACGAAGGAGGAGAAGAGCACGCCATCCGTTTCATGAGGGTGAGCCGGGTCGGCACATGCGGGCCTCGGCGTGATCTTGTGCGTCCAGGGTGGGCCCCCGGCCCGAGTGACCTCAGTGCGCCCGCACCGAGGAGAGAAAGCGGCTCGGCTCCCCGTGCCACGACACCCGCAGCGCCTCCCGGGCCCGGGTGCAGGCCACGAACAACAGGCTGAGTTCGCCCAGCAGGTCCTCACGGTGCTGTTGGGCGTCGGTCTCCTCGGCTGTCACGGCGTTGCGCAGCGGAACCGTGCCCTCCTTGACGCCGGCCACCGCGACGCAGCGGAACTCCAGGCCCTTCATGCGGTGCATCGTGCCGATCCGGATTCCGTGACCGGTCGCCGACGCGCCGCCGAGCACCACGGCCGGGACGCCCGACTGTTCCAGCGCCTGCCTGATCTCCCTACCGAGCTGGGTGTAGCGCACCGCGATGCCGATCTCGTGCGGGGCGACGCCGGCATGCGTCCATTCGAGGATCTGACCCACCAGCCCGGCAAGCTCCTCCGGTTTGCCCTCGGCACCCGAAGTCCGGGGCAGCGCACCATGAAAGGCGGAGCGGTAGCCATTCAGCGACTCGGTCCCCTCGTCCATGTCGTCGACGGATTCACCGGTGAGCAGCGCCGTGGACCAGGCCAGGATCTCCTGCGTGGTGCGATAGTTGATGCGCAGCCGGGTGGAGCGGCCGGTCACCGAGATGCCGAGGCTGCGCAGCGAGACCTTGTTGCCGTAGATCCGCTGGTAGGTGTCGCCGGCGATGAACAAGTCATCTGGTCCGGGGGCCGTCAGGGCGCGCAGCAGCCGCCATTGGGCCGGATGCAGATCCTGCGCCTCGTCGATCACCACATGGCGGAACGGGCGCTCGCCGCCCTTCGCGTCGAGCAATCGGGCGGCCTCCGCGCAGACCTGGAGGAACGTCCACTCCCGCGCCAGCGCCAGTTCCTTGGTGAAGGCCTCGACGGCACGCCACACCTGGGCCCGCTTGAGCGGCCCGAGCGCGGTCCCGCGTCCGGAGCGCGCCGCCTTGAGGTAGGCCTCGGGCGTCCGCAGGTTTTGGGCGAGTACGACCTGTCGCCACTCCTGGTCGAGGAAGACATCGGTGAAGTCGACGCCGGTCCGGCGAGCGATCCGGGCCCAGCGCGCGGTGATCTCCTTGTGGTCGGAGACCAGCGTGAGAGGAGCGCCGCGGTCCTCGCGTACGAGCTGGTGGGCGAGCGCGTCCACGTTGACCACTCTGATCTTCGTCCGCAACGCCGGGTCGGGGATGAGGATTTCGAGACTGTGCCGGAGGTCGGCGGCGAGGTCCCTGGTGTACGTGGTCAGCAGGATGGACTCGTCCGGGGCGTCGGCGGGAAGCTGCCGCGCGAGGTGCAGGGCGCGGTGCAACGCGACGACGGTCTTGCCCGTGCCGGGGCCGCCCACGACACGCGCCGGCCCCTTGTACGACGGCCGGTAGGCGACCCGGTGCTGACTGGGGTGCAGGAACACTCGCCAGGCGTCGAACGGCCGCTCCAGGATCTCCATCAGCTCGTCGGGACCGGTGACGAGGGCGATACGTCCTCGGGAGCGGGCCATCGCGGTCGACAGGTCGTCCGGGGCGGCGGGCGACGGGGACACGTCGCCGCTCGGTACGACGTTGACCTCCTGGGACGCCGACGGCGAGGCGTGCTCCAGTTGGACCGCCACTACTTCACGCCAGACGTCCTCCGGCGTCATCCCGGCCGCGAGCCCGGCGAGCACGTCGTACTGCTGCTCCGGGAGGATCTTCTGCAGCGCGTCGAGATGGGCCTCGTCGGCGAGGTGCCGGACCAGCGGCAGCAGATCGGCGTCGATGCCGAGCCGGACGAGATCCTTGTCGCCGACCCCGTCGAACAGCCGCCGGTCGACTTCGCCGGCCAGCGCTCGTACGCCCGCCGTCGCGCGTTCCAGGGCCACGTCGTTACGCAGCTCGATGCCCTGGGTCGCCGAGTTGACCGTCGCCCGGTGCTTGACGGCCCAGGCGATCGCGGCGTCGTGCGGCATGACCTTGAGCAGCAGGAAACTGTCGCCGGACGCGGGGGCGAGGACGACGCCGCGCATGAACTTGTCGATGCGGATGGTCCGGATCCGCGGGTCGCGCGGCTTCTCCAGCTTCTCCAGGTGCAGGCCGGCGTGCCGGTGTGCCTGGAACTTGTCGAAGACCTCCTGGACCCGCCTCTGAACGGGTTTCTCCAGCCGGGCGAACTCCATCAGGAAGTCCTTGTGGATGCCCAGCGTCGCCATAAGTTCCTCCGCGCCTGCGGCCGGTGGGCCGGCCCTTCGGTTTTCCTGATCACCGTACCCGGATGGGGAAGAATGACGGGCAGTCTTGCCAGACCTCGCCGGAGAGGGACGCCCGTGCACGCTCAGGAGACCACGTTCAGCAAGCTCGTCCAGGGGGAGATGCAGTTCCAAGTCCCCCTGTACCAGCGCACTTACAGCTGGCAGCAGGCGGAGCTGAGGCAGCTCTGGGACGACGTCCTGGAGCTGGTCGAGGAGCGGCTGGCGGACCGTCCGGTCGCCGGGCACTTCCTGGGCTCGGTGGTGCTCGCCCCGAGCGCCGTCGCCGCCGGTGTGATGCAGCGCTGGCTGGTCGTCGACGGGCAGCAGCGGCTCACCACCCTGATGCTCGCCTTCACCGCCCTGCGCGACCACTACCGGGAGCAGGGCACGCACAAGAAGGCCGCGCGCATCAACGACCTCCTGCTGGTCAACAGCTACCGCGAGGGCGACGAGCACTACCGGCTGCTGCCCACCCAGGCGGACCGGGACGCCTTCACCGCCTGCGTCGAGAACACACCGCGCGCGGGCGGCCCGGGCAACATCGGGGCCGCCTACCGCTTCTTCCTCGGCGCGCTGGCCGAGGGCGCCGAGAGCGGCGGAGAGCAGTGGACCGAGGCGGTGGAGACCGTACTGGGCGGGCAGTTGTCCATCGTCGCGATCACCGCGGCGGAGGGCGACAACGTCTACCGCATCTTCGAGTCGATCAACAACACCGGCGTCGGGCTCAGCCAGAGCGACCTGCTGCGCAACTACGTCTTCATGCGCCTGCCGACCCGCGGCCAGGCCGTCTACCGCAACCGCTGGCTGCCCATGCAGGAGCTGCTCGGCCCGGAGAACCTCGAACTCCTCGTCTGGCTGGACCTGGTGGTCAGCGGCAACAGCCGGGCCAAGCAGAGCGAGACCTACCGCGACCAGAAGAAGCGCCTGGAGGCCCTGAACGGCGACGAGTCCACGCTGGAACGGGAGGTGGCCGCCCTGGCGGAGCGCGCGGAGCGGCTGATGCGGATTCTGAAGCCCGGACGCGAGCGGGACCCCGGCCTGCGGCTGGCGCTGGAGCGGCTCGACCGATGGGGCGGCATGACCCACTACCCGCTGGCCCTCCACCTCCTGGACCGGGTCGACGCCGGGCAGGCATCCGCGAAGGACGCGGCCCAGGCCCTTGCCTACGCGGAGAGCTATCTGGTCCGCCGCTTGTTCGCCGGCCTGTCCACGACGGGCAACAACCGGGTCTTCATGGAGCTCCCCAAGGAACTGGACAAGGACCTGCCGCCCGCCGAAGCCGTACGCGGCCATCTCTCGCGCAGCACCGCCGGGCCCCGCCTCTGGCCTCGCGACGAGGCCGTCCGCGAGGCGATCCGTACCCGCGCCTTCTACAAGTCGGGCCGCGGCGGACAGCGCTTCCAGGTGCTGCGCAGACTGGAGGAGAGCTACGAGGCCAGCGAGCCGGTCGACTATGCCAAGGCGCGGCTCACCGTGGAGCACGTCCTGCCGCAGAATCCCGCCCAGGACTGGTTCGACCTGCTGGCGGAGGAAGCCGAGGACGCCCAGAGCCCCGCCGAACTGCTGGCCATGCTCGTGCACACCCTCGGCAACCTCACCCTGTCGGCCGACAACGCGCGTCTGTCGAACCACCCCTTCCGCCGTAAGCAGGAGATCCTCGACGCCAGCGCCCTGCGGATGAACCAGAAGATCGCCGCCCAGGCTCGCTGGGGCCGGGCCGAAATCCTCGCCCGCTCCGACGAACTGGCCGACCGCGCAATGGTGTTGTGGCCGGGACCGATCGAGGACCTGGCCCCCGCCGACGCGGAGTCGCCGGTCTGGGCGGAGCTGCGCGCGGCCTTGCGGGCCATGCCCGCCGGCTCCTGGACGACGTACGGCGAGCTCGGCGCCCTCGTCGGTACGCACGCCATCGCCGTCGGCAACCACCTGATGTCCAAGGCGGGGATATACGGGGCCCACCGAGTACTGACCGCCGACGGCCGGGTCGCCGAAGGATTCCGCTGGTCCGACGACCAGGACAAGCGCGATCCGCGTGACCTCCTGGAGTCCGAGGGCATCTCCTTCGACGACGCGGGCCGGGCTCACCGCTCCCAGCGGCTGACAGCCACCGATCTGGCAGCCCTCCTCGGCAAGGACCCCGACGACCTCGCCATGCCGTCCTCCCCGGGGTACGAACAACTGCCGGCCGCAGCCCGCTTCGAAGCCCAGCTGAGTGACAACCAGACACCGGAGACCGCCCAGGGCGTACGCGCCGCGCTGTCCACTTGGGAAGAGCTGGGCGGCTATCGCGACTATGGCAAGGCGAGCGAGACCAGCTGCTATCCCGCGATCCAGGTGGGTGAGGAACCGCACTCGCGCGTTCTGTGGCCGATCACGCTCTATCCCGTGACCGGCGTGGTCGAGGTGGTCTTCCAGCACCTGAAGCGCCGTCCGCCCTTCGACGACGAACCGCTGCGCCGTGAATTGATGACCCGTCTGAACAAGATCGACGGCATAGAGCTGGCCGAGGCGAAGCTGGATCTGCGCCCCTCCTTCCCGCTGGAGGCATTCGCCGACCATGGGGAGGAGATCCGTGCCGTACTGGAGTGGTTCGTCCACGTCGTCGCGTTGGCCGAGGCAAGGCGCCCGGTGGACGGCGGTGACGAAGACGGGAACATGAACACGATGTTCTGACGGAGGCGGGTGCTCCCTGACTCGAATCGATCTTCTGGGTTGAACGGGGCGCAGGCAGGCAGCAGCGCCAGGTCCATATATGCCTTGGGGAGGAGAAACCCATGACAGCAACGCCGACGCCGAGCACCGAACTGGCGGGTGTGGCCCAGCGGTCCGTGCGGCGCCGCGAGGGTGATCAGGACCCCACGGCCGTACCCCGGATCAGCGACCTGGTCGAGGTGCGCGGTCAGCGCTGGGTGGTGGCGGATGTCGACCACGGGAACGCGAAGCGGCAGGGCGCCCCCCGCCACTCTCGTCACCCTCAACAGCGTCGAGGACGGTCGCTACAACGACACCCTCTCCGTCATCTGGGAAGTCGAGCCCGGTCGCCGCCGGCTCCCCTCCGGATCGCTCCCCGATGTCACCCGCACCGGCTTCGACCCGCCCGAGCGCCTCGCCGCCTTCCTGGACGCGGTCCGCTGGTCGGCTGTGACCTCGGCGGACGTCCGTACGCTCCAGGCCCCGTTCCGCTCCGGCGTCGCCGTCGAGCCGTACCAGCTGGAGCCGCTCTCCCGAGCCGTCGCCGCACCCCGCGTGAATCTGCTCCTCGCCGACGACGTCGGCCTCGGCAAGACCATCGAGGCCGGTCTGGTCGCCCTGGAACTGATCCTCCGCAACCGCGCCCACAAAATCATGATCGTGTGTCCGGCGGGCCTCACCATGAAGTGGCAGGACGAGATGGCCGAGAAGTTCGGCCTGGAATTCACCGTGATCGACTCCGAGCGCTGCGCCGAGGTGCGCCGCAGGCACGGCAGCTCCGCCAATCCGTTCACCATCTACCCGCGGGCCGTCGTCAGCCTGCCCTGGCTGCGCGGCCCCAAGGCCCAGCGGCTGCTGGCCGAGGTGTTGCCGCCAGAAGCGCCCGAAACCGCCGCCGCCCCGGCCAAGCGCGCCTTCGACCTGCTGATCCTGGACGAGGCCCACCACGCGGCGCCGGCTGCGCCCAAGCAGCTCTACCCCGTCGATTCCCAGCAGACCAAATTGATCCGCCGCCTCGCCCCGCACTTCGAGCACCGGCTGTTCCTCTCCGCCACTCCCCACAACGGCTACCAGGAGTCGTACACCGCACTCCTGGAGATCATCGACGGCCAGCGGTTCGCCCGAGGCATGGAACCGGACCCGGAGGCCGTCAAGGACACCGTCATCCGTCGCCTGAAGACCGACATCCGCGAACCCGACGGCACACGGCGCTTCCTGGAGCGCAACACCCTTGCTTTGCCCGTCGACTACACCGAGGACGAACGTCGCATCCACGGACTGCTCAAGGAGTACGCGCGACTGCGCCGCGCCAAGCTCGCCACCCGCCACAAGGGCGGTCGGAAGGCGGCCGATCTGGTCACTCTGCTGCTCAAGAAGCGCCTGTTCTCCTCCCCGGACGCCTTCGCCCGCACGATCGCCGTCTACCTGGACACCCTCCGGACCAAGAAGCAGCGAGCCGCCGAGGAGATCGAGAACTGGCAGGAGAGCTTCTTCGAGGACTACGCGGACTTCGACGACGAGCCGCTCGCCGAGGCCGAGGACGACGCGATCGCCCGCGCGACCACCCTCCAGCCCGGTACGGACGGCGACGAGGCAGCCCTCCTGGAGCAGATGCAGGAGTGGGCACTCCGTCACCAGGCCCAGGCCGATTCCAAGGCCGATGAACTGATCTCGTACCTCAAGGCCGTCTGCCTCCCCGACGGTGAGCACTGGACCAACGAACGCGTGGTGATCTTCACCGAGTACCGCGACACCCAGATCTGGCTCCAGAACCTGCTCCGCGACCACGGCCTGGGCGGTCTGGGAGGCGACCGCCTCACCCTCCTGCACGGCGGCATGAAGGCCGAGGAACGCGAACACCTCCGCCTCGCATTCCAGGCTGAACCCGCCGAGAACCCGGTCCGCGTCCTGCTCGCCACCGACGCCGCCGGCGAGGGCATCGACCTCCAGCGGCACTGCCACCGCTTGGTCAACTACGACATCCCCTTCAACCCCAACAAACTGGAACAGCGCATTGGCCGAGTCGACCGCTACGGCCAGACCGTCGCCCCCGAGGTCGTCCACTTCATCGGCAGCGGCTATGCCAGGAACGCCGACCCCTACGACGCCGACCTGGAATTCCTCGCCCGCATCGCGAAGAAGGTCGCCCGCATGGAGGAGGACCTCGGCAAGGTCAACGCCGTCCTCGCCGAAGCGGTGCAGCGCTGGATGACCGGCGACCTCTCCGCCGCCTTCGACGTGGAGCACGCCGAGCTGTACGCCGACCGCAAGGCGCGCCGCGGCGGCAACGTGACAGCCGAGCGCGACGTCCAGGCGCAGGCCATGAAGCTGAAGGAGCAGGTCGACGCCACCGTCGCCACCCTCGGCATCACTCCGTCCAAGGTCGCCCGCGTCGTCTCCACCGCCCTCCCGCTCGCCCGCCAGCAGGTCATCACTCCGATCCTCGACGAGAGGGAGTTCACCGAAGGCTTCTACCGCGTTCCTGTCCTCACCGGCTCCTGGGAACGCGCCGCGCAGGGCCTGGCAGACAAACTGCGCCCCGAGATCCAGCGGCCCATCACCTTCGACGCGCGGTCCGCCAAGGGCCGCGACGATGTCGTCCTCGCTCACCTGGGACACCCGCTGGTCGCCATGTCCACCAGGCTGCTCCGCGCCGCCGTCTGGAACCAGGACCAGACCGGCCTGGCCCGCGTCACCGCCATGGTCAGCGACCACTCCGAGCTGGAGACCACCTTCGTCGGCGTCTTCGGCCGCTTTGTCCTGGTCGGAGCGGACGGCATCCGTCTCCACGAGGAAGTCCTCCAGGCCGGCGGCTGGCTGCGCGGCGCCGACGGCGATGGCTCGGCCCGCTTCAGTCGTCTGGAGCGCACCACCACCGTCCGCGCCCTCCTCGACAGTGCTCTCGCCGACTCCGTCCAGGCCTCCCCATTCGTCCAGGAACGCCTCGCGGACGCCTGGCCACAGGTCGGGGAAGGCCTGGTCTCCGCCCTGGAATGGCGGGCCCGCAACCGTCAGTCCGCCCTGGAGAGCCGCCTGGAGAACCGACGCCGCGCCGAGACCGACCGGATCGTTGCCAACAGCGACCGGTTCCGCGACTCTCTGCGCGCCGCGCTCGGACAATCCTCGGAGGAAGACGGCCAGTTGCAGCTCGCCTTCGACGAGGCCGAGCAGCAGCGCCGCGACCGCGAGAACTGGGAGCAGCGCCTTGCGGCCGTAGAGAGCGTAAAGCAGCGCGAGACCGCCGCGATCGCCGCCCGGTACGCCGCCCCGAAGCCGCTTCTCTTTCCCATCGCCGTCGTCTTCGTCGTTCCCCTCCGGGAGGCCGTGAAGTGAACACTGCCTGGTTCTCCGCCTGCCCGTATGGGCTGCGTTGCGAGTACGGCGTCCAGCAGATCGGCGATTTGGGCGGCATCTGTGCCTACCCGGAGGACTACCGGTGCCGGACTTCCACGTCGTCCTGGTCTGAGGCTGCGGAGCGTGGTTGAGGTAGGGCAGGCGTTGGACTCTGTTCGTCGACCGGCAGCTGGTCCGGAAGCGGGTTACGCGAGCGGATCTCCTGCTCGTGTCGTCGCTGGTTCTCTTCGAGGAGGCGGTCGAGGACCTCCTGGCGGACTACGGGGCCGACGGTGTAACGAGGGCCCTGGCGGGTGTTGTGGAAGCCGTGGTGGAGCCCGCCGGGCTGTGCGAGGAGGTCGTGCCAGCCGTACGCGCGGGCGACCTCCTCGTCGATGGCGCGGTGGATGGCGCGGAGTTCGGTGATGTCGGGGGCGGTACAGGTCTCGTCGTGGACGAGGTTGTAGGTGGCGGTGAGGCCGCCGTGGGAGGGCATGATGTCGCGACGGTGGGAGTCGAGAAGGGCACCCGCCTTGCGGAGAGCTGGGGAGAGCTTCGGACGGGGCAGGCTCTCGAATACATCGGACGGAGAGTAATTAGTGCGGTTTTCCAGAGTCGACCCGTGCGTGATCGCCCACCAGTAGTGTGGCGCGGAGTCCAGCAGCGCCAGCATCGCCAAATCCTCAGTGGCGAACACTCCGAGTTTATGCGCGAAGACCTGGCTGGTTGGCACTAGCACCGGCATCACCATCTTACTCACGAGGGTGATCGCGAGAGCACGTTCCATCCCGGCCAACGCCTTGACCATGGCTGGCCGCTTCTCGCCGTACTGCCACCAGTAGTCCCGGTACACCTTCCGATTATTCATGTCACGCTCGGGTTTCACCAGCCGTTGAACCTGCTCGTAAGCCTCGGGAAATTCCTTGGCCCGCTCCTCGCTCCAGTTATGGAAGTTGATCACCCATCGGCTGGCTGTCCCCTCCGGGCCGAAATTGAGATCCTGACCGGTCAGGTAAGGGCACAAGACTTGCCGGTACCGCTCGTCCCGAGCGATGAGCGCCTGGGCAGCCTCGGGCGCGACGGTGAAGCCGAGCCCGAGGATGATGGCCCCCTGGAAGGCGATCCCCTGGTTCTCCGCCAGACGGTGCGCCATCCCTGTTACCCGCGACTCAGGATCCAGCAACGATGTGATATTTACGACCTCCACTTCGTCCAGGAGCCGTAGCCCTTGAGGCGCCAACGCCGCCCGACTCGTCCACACCGCGCAGTACTCAATGGCCGCGCTTCGCGACGGCCACGGCGCGCTCTTTATCGCCCGTCGTAACTCCACCCCATTCGCCACGAGCTGATCAAGACCGACTCTCCGGGTAGCACCCTGCGCTAGCGTGTTCGTCGCGATCAAGCCCGTCTGGCCGCGGTCGTTCAGTAGATCGTGGGCGCGTAACAGAAAGTACGCCACCAGGTCCGCACTGCCCCGTTTAGATCGTCCGACTCCGGTGACGTAGTAGTCCCGAAAGAGTTTTCCCAGTGCCCCTGTGAGCTTCTGGCCGCCAAGATAGGGCGGATTGCCGATCACAGCATCGAAGCCGCCCTGTCGGAATACCTCGGGAAAGCGGTATGGCCAGTGGAAAGGCTTCCAGTCGTCGCTGTCGGAGCCGAGGGCGCGGAGTATCGCGTGGCGGGTGGCCTCGATCATCTTCTGTTCGACTTCGGCACGGCCGGTCGGGTTGGACCCGCCCCACCGGCGTACGTAGTCCGCAGTCGATACTGCTGCGGCGTCGAAGCCCGAGCCGCCACGTGCAGCCTGGTTCAGGGATGTGGTGACAAGCAGGTCTGCAACGCGTTCTTGCAGCGCCACGGCCTCTTCGGCCTGGCGGAGGACCCGCCGCTTCTCCTCCAATGCGGCGAGCGACTCACCCGGGATGTCGACGATGCTCGCGCGCAACCGGCCAGCGCGCTCGACGTCGCTGCCAAACCCGGTGAGCTGGGGGACGGTCGCGGTGAAGTCGACCGGTGAGCGGTCGTGGACGCGGCGTTCGGGGAGCAGGTGCACCGCCTCCAGTTGTGCGTACGACGAGACACCCACCAGCGAGTCACCGTCGAGCAGACGGTCATCGAGGAAGGTGAATGGCATGTCAGGCTCGACGGTCTCCAGCCACAGAGCGAACTTGGCGAGTTCGACGGCGAGCGGATTGATGTCCACCCCGTAGAGACAGCGCTCTGCAATCTCACGGCGTGTCCGGATCATCCTTCGGTCGGCGTCGGCGTCGGCGTCGGCGTCGGCGTCGGCGGCCGATGGCTCACGGCGAGCCTCGGCCGGCTTTTCTCTCGCGCGGGCCTCCGTCAGCTTCTCCGCCAGGTACCGGCACGCGGCGACGAGGAAGGCCCCGGAACCGCAGGCGATGTCGGCGACCTTGAGTTGGAGAATCTCGTGGCTGGGCTTGGGGACCCAGGCCCGCTGGTCCGGAGTCTCCAGCGGGCCGTAGGAGTAGACCAGAGGCTGGAGTGCGTGCTGGGCCACTTCGGCAGCAAGATTCTCGGGAGTGTAGTGGGCACCGGTCGCCCTGCGCTTCGAGGAGCCCCCGACATACAGGCCCCCGGGAGGGACGACGACAGGAAGCCCGCGCAGGTCGTGGCGGATAATGCCGTGGAACGGGAGAAGGCGCTCGGTGAGGTCGATATCGCCGCCGGTAGCGGCCAACAACTTTCTTCTGGCTTCATTGAGCTCGGCGAAACCGAGTGGCCGGAGAGCGCTTTCGACAGCTTTCTTGGTGCCGATCCCCGACTTTTTGTACGTGTCCGAGAGTGCCGTGGCCAGTCGGTCGAACGCGTCCGGCCCCCGTCCCACCTCGGCGGCAAGGCGCTCCAACGCGGTCAGTTCCACCTGGATTTCTCGGCCGGCTTTGCCGGTCAGCCCGACGACCGGGTGCGTCGCGCGCTTGGCCTCGTATTCCAGAAGCCCCTCATAGACGTGCCCGATCTGCGAGATCGACAACTGACCGAAGTCGGTTTTGCGTGGTTCTCGGTCACGGCCGCTGCCGACGGTGACGTACTGCACCGCACGCAGCATGTGCAGCACGGTTCGGTCGTCGATGGGCCACGGTGAGCTGCCGTCGACGGGCTCCAACCAGGGGTGGCGACCGGGGTCGAAGAGGCTGCCGTCGTAGCCGCACACCTTGATGTCGGGGTGGTCGATGCCCTGGTAGACCGCGCGGAAGAGGGCGACCAGGCGGTGCCATGCCGCGTGGCTCTGCTCCAAGTCCTCCTCGCTCGTCGCCCTGGCCTGAGCTTCCAGCTCGGCACAGAGGCCGCCCGCCGAATAGGCGGCGGAATAGAGAGGGTTGTCGGCGGGAAGCAGGCCGCGCTCCTCGGCGAAGAAGGCGAAGAGGATACGCATCTGGGTGGAGAGCGCAGCCTTGTACACCTCGGCGGCGGGTCGTCGTCCCAGCCCTGGCCGGTTGCGGGCGCGTGCCTCTTGGTCGGTGCGCCCGATGGCGCTGACCAGGAGGTCGACGGCCTCCTTGACCTGGATTCCGAGGGAATCGGTCAGGGCTTCGGTCTCGTCCTTCATGCCGGCCAGCAGGTGGGCGAGGGTCTCGTCGTCGGGCACGGAGAAGAAGCGGCGGCGGGAGAGCAAGGAGAGGAAAGCGCGTACCACCGGACGGTCGGAGGTCGACGCCCAGTCCGCGGTGTCGAAGGTGACGTAACTGGTGGCGGCCTTGTGGGGAGCCCAGACGAGCGTCCACCAGCGGCCGGCCGCGACCAACCCGAGGCCGATGCCGTGGCGGCGGCACAGGCGGGCCAGCCGGTCCGCGGGCGACTCCGTCCAGGAGGTGCCGGACTGCCGGGCCGTCGGAACCGTACCTGGTGCGCAGACCAGACCGAGCAGCGCGATCTCCGACAGCTCAGGGGCGGCCGGATCGTCCGCGTCCGGGTGGACGAGGGCGAAGGACGGCGTCAGCGTCTCCTGGTGATCGGATACGTGGAAGGCGAGACGCCTGAGCAGGTCCGGATCATCGCGTAGGGCGTCTCCCCAGCCGAGCAGGGAATCCAGGAGATGCCGGATCCAGTCGTCGTGGAATCGGTGCGGTTCCGACTGCCAGGCGCGGTGGGCTTGGCGCAGTGGCCGCCGCGCTGCCTCGTCCAGTGCGTCGAGCCGGGGCCATACTCGGGTGAGCGTGGTCAGCGGCAGGAACGGGCCGTAGCGAGTGACCAGTCGTAGCCACTCCTCGTGCTGCTGCCTGCTGTCCGGGGGAGCTCCTCGGCGATCAGGAGCGCTGTAGGAGCCACGTGCCCTGGCTCCGGTCCGTGAGGCCGACGTGCTACGAGCCATGGGCACCCCCGCTGCGCAACGGTGATCCGGGCAGGTGCATTACGAGCCACCACAACTGAAGGTAGTCAGGTGGACACCTTTCGTACAGGGTGCCGCCGCAGATGGATTGTCAGTGTCAGCCCCTAACATCGTCAGCATCGTGCTTTTGACGGGTCGTCATGATCGTTGCAGCGAAGGGGGAACAGGCGGGGACGCTCGTACTGTGGACCATCGGGCAGGGTCCAGGAAAAAGGGGGTAGGGATGCCGAGCACGTCAACCGGGGGACCGGCGGGAGCGTCGCCGCTCACGCCGGAGGAGGACCTTCTCCAGCGGGTCCGTCAGGTCCCGCAGACCTTCGAGACGGCGACGTCCTACGAGGTCCGGGACGAACTGGGCGAGCTCATCCGTCGTGATCTGCTCGGCCCCTGGGAGGGCTCCGAAGAGAAGTTCGACCCGCGGGCGGCAGGCCCGCGCGACCGGTACCTGGTCGGCATGCTGGGGCCCAAGCGGAACCTGGCGAACTCGCTCGCCCCTGTCTACGAACAGATCGACGACGATTCCGACGGAGAAGGAGACGGCACCGACCACATCCCCCCGGAGAGGCTCACCACGCAGAACGCGGGCCGCATGTGGGCCTCCTCGATGGGCATGATGTTCGCCGTCCACGCCGAGGCCGGGGCCGACGTGATCGGTGTGCGCGTTCGTTGGGGCCGGTACCACAAGACGCAGGTGTCGGCCGAGGACAGTGCCACTCGTACGACCTGGACCCGCCGACAGTTCGAGAAGGACGTGGAGGTCCGGCTCGACGGCCCGGCACGCCAGCGACTGCCGCTCACCGCGAGCGATCCGGAAGCTCCGGGCGTGCGCCTGGAGGTCGATGTGCGGGAGCGGCCCGGAGCGATCAGGGTGGTCGAACTCGCCTTGGTCAACGCCCAGGACGAGCCCGCACAGAACAAGGACCGCGCCTGGCTCTTCCAGACCGAGCTGCGGGCCACCGCCCTCGATGGAGCCGCGGCTGTCTTCGAACCCATCTCCGACGCGCTGCACGAGGACGCCGAAGCAACGGGTGAGGACACGACCGACAGCGAGGAGCCTCGCCTCGCCCTGCTCTATCGCAACCAGCTCAAGCACGCCGCAGGTCGTAACGTCGCTGTCGACGCGCTGGTGGGGCGGGGACAGCGGCGGGCCCACCGGCTCACCACCAACTGGCTCCCCGTTCACGACGTACCGGCCACCGTCGCCCCGACGGGCGAGAATGCCACATACCTGGCCGGCCTCGAACTGTCGATGGACGAGCTCGCCGAGCTCCCAGCCGACCGGCTGGCCGTCGCCCTCGCGCCCCTCGCCGAGGGCTATAGCGCATGGCTTGAGGAACAGCGGGCCCGAGTGGGGGAGCTGCCGCCCGGCATGCGGGCCACCGCGCTGAACGCCGTGGAACAGGCCGATGGAGTGGCCGCGCGGATCACGTTCGGCGTGGACTTGCTCTCCGACCCTGAACACCCCGAAGCGCTCGAAGCCTTCCGGTTCGCCAACCGTGCCATGGCCCTCCAGCGTCGGCACACCGCCATCGCCGCACTGCGCGAGCGCGAAGGCATCGGCTTCGCGCAGGCGAATGCGCGCATCGACGAACAGGGCGCTGTGGCCGCCTCCTGGCGTCCGTTCCAACTGGCCTTCGTCCTGCTCAACTTACGCGCGCTCACGATCCCCACCCTCACGGAGCGGGAAGCCGGGCCGGACGCCACCGTAGACCTGCTGTTCTTCCCCACCGGCGGGGGCAAGACCGAGGCATACCTGGGCCTGGCCGCCTTCGCCTTCGCCATCCGCAGGCTCCAGGGAACGTTCGGGGAGGGTGCCGGGGCCCGCGGCGGCGAGGCCGGAGTGGCCGTCCTCATGCGATACACGCTGCGGCTGCTCACCGCGCAGCAGTTCCAGCGTGCCGCCGCGCTGGTATGCGCCGCCGAGGTGCTGCGCCGCGAGGCGTACGACGCAGGCGACACCCGGTGGGGCGACACCCCGTTCCGGATCGGACTCTGGGTTGGCGGGGCCGTCTCGCCCAACCGCTACGAGGAGGCCGCCCAGCAGATCGCCGAAGCCAAGGAAGCAGGCGCGGGCCGAGGCGCCAAGGTGCTCCAGACGCGCACCTGCCCCTGGTGCGGCACCGCGCTGAGCGCTCAGCGCGACCTCCACCCCGACGACACCCTGCGCCGAGTGCTGCTCTACTGCGCCAACGGGGAGGGCAAGAACGCATGCCCGTTCTCCCGGCGGCGCGCGGCCGGAGAAGGGCTTCCCATCCTCACCGTGGACGAGGAGATCTACCGCCTCATCCCCAGCCTGCTGATCGCCACCGTGGACAAACTCGCCCAGCTGCCCTGGCGCGGCCACGCGGGCATGCTCTTCGGCCGGGTCACCGAGCTCTGCCCCCGCCACGGCTACCGCCACGCCGATCTCGACGCGCGTACCTCCTGCGGCAAGACCCACAACGCCAAGGGGAGATACGCGGCGGTCGCCAGCCGCCCCGTCGACCGGCTGCGCCCGCCGGACCTCATCGTCCAGGACGAACTGCACCTGATCTCCGGCGCACTCGGCACCACCGTCGGCCTGTTCGAAGCAGCCGTCGACGAGCTCTGTACCTGGCCCGCTCCCGACGGCCGCGGCGGCAGCCGCCCCGTCGGCCCCAAGATCGTGGCCTCCACCGCGACGACAAAACGGGCCGCCGGCCAGATCCGCGGCGTCTTCGCCCGCCAGGCGGCGATCTTCCCGCCGCAGGTGGTCGATGTCGAGGACACCTTCTTCTCCCAGCAGATCTCCGTCACCCCCGCTGCCCCCGGCCGCCGCTACCTGGGTATCTGCGCTCACGGCGTGCGCATGAAGCAGGCCGAGATCCGTGTCGCCGAGATCCTCGTCCTGGCCGGGCAGACCCTTTTCGACCGGTACGGGGCCCCCGCCGACCCGTATATGACGCTGGTCGGCTACTTCAACGCCACCCGCGAACTCGCCGGGATGCGCCGCTTCCTGGACGACGACATCGCCACTCGAGTGCGCGTCCACGGCACCCGCAAGGGCCTGTCCAACCGGTTGCTGCGCCGCACCGACATGCTCTCGGTCCAGGAACTGACCTCCCGTATCTCCTCCGCCGACATCACCGAGGTGCTCGCCCGACTGGAGATCGGCTTCGACGACGAACTGGACACCACGGTCCGCAGGCAGGCCCTTGTCGATGAACTGAAGGCCTCCGCACAGCGCAAACAGCGTCTCGACACCTCAAGACTGGGCCTGCGCAACGAGGGCAACGGCGCGTTGGACGCCGTGATCGCCACGTCCATGCTCCAGGTCGGCGTCGACATCTCCCGGATCGGCCTGATGCTGATGGTCGGCCAGCCCAAGCACACGGCCTCCTATGTCCAGGCGTCCTCCCGCGTCGGCCGCGACGTCACACGGCCCGGCCTCGTCGTCACCCTCTACAACTGGACGCGCCCGCGCGACCTCGCCCACTTCGAGACCTTCGCCCACTACCACGCCACCTTCTACCGGGAGGTCGAGGCGCTCTCGGTCACCCCCTTCGCCCGCCGCTCCTTGGACCGCACGACGGCAGCCGCGTGGATCGCCGCCATCCGCAACACGGACGTCGGCCATTCCGGTAACGCGGATGCCTACGACGTGGACCTCGACGGCCCCGTCGCGCGTCAGGTCACCGAACGGTTCCTCGCGCGCGCCGAGACCGTGGCCGGCGAGCGGGCCCGTGACTACCTCGCCGAGCGCATCGACACCCTCAAGGAGGCGTGGACCCGTCGCAAGCAGGCCGGCTCACGCCTCGGCTACGAGGAAGGGAGATGGCAGCGGCAGCAGCTCACCGGTCTGCTCGAAAAGGCCACCGGGGCGAAATGGGGCGAGCTCACGGTCTCCCAGTCGATGCGCGAGACGGAGAATGAGATCAACCTGCTGCTCCCCGGCCACGGACTCTTCGATGTCGTAGGCGGAGTGCCACCCTGGAACTATCCCGGTGGCCAGGGCCCGGATGACGGTGATTCCGCCGAGGACACCCCGGAGGGCGACGAGACCGGCGTCCTCCTGGACAACAAGCCGCAGGGTGTGTCCGGATCGCACGGGAAGGAGGCGCGCTCATGACGGGCCCCCAGTACCGCCGCCGGGTCGGCTCCGTACGCCCCAGCCATCTGATGTTCACAGGGGGCGTCGGCTCACTCGTGGACCTGCCCAACTTCGCGGTCCTGGTCCGGGGGATCGACGACTGGAACTACGACGCCGTTCCCGGATGGGCCGATCTCAAGGAACCCCGCCTCCTATGGGCTGTCAACAGCCTCATCGCCGCGCCCAACAGCCCCCATCAGGTGACCCAGTTGCGCCCGGCGCCGTGGATGGACGGCACCGACCGCGACCCCAATGGCCCCGCGGCCAAGGTCGGTGTCCCAGTCCTCCCGTTCCCCCAATGGCTGCGCTGCACCGCCTGCAACGAACTCGGGGCCCTGGACTCCAGTAACTTCCGCTTCGAGAACGACAAACCCCGCCGCCCCGACAAAGCCCGCTTCTTCCACGCGGACTGCACCGCCAAGCGCAAGGGCAAGCCCCCGCTCGCCGTCGCAGCCCGCTTCGTCCTCGTCTGCCAGGCCGGCCACCTCGACGACTTCCCGTATACGACCTTCGTGCACCGCGGCGGCAGCTGTCCGGCGGCGAGCCACGCACGCCTCCAGATGCTCGACCACGGAGGCAACCAGGCAGCCAACGTAAAGATCAAATGTCTGAAGTGCAGCAAAGAACGCAACATCAGGGACGCGATGGGGCCGCGCGGCGAGGCCAATCTTCCGTCCTGCCGGGGGCGTCACCCGCACCTGTCCACCTTCGATCCGGTCGGCTGCGGACACCGTCCGAAGCCGCTCGTGATCGGCGCCTCCAACCAGTGGTTCGCGCAGACGCTGAGCGTTCTCGCCGTGCCGCCGACCCGAGGCAGCGCATTGCAAGGAGAGGTGGAGAAGCTCTGGGACACTCTCCAGAACGCCACCGAGCTGCCCCTGTTGCAGATGGTCTGGAACCTTCCGCAGTTCCAGGTGCTCCACCAGTGGACGCAGGACAAAGTCCTGGCCGCGGTACAGGAGCACCGCGCGTCCGTGGCGGCGAGCCCGGCCACGGCGCCCACCACCACGTACCCCGACCTTCTCACCCCGGAATGGGAGATCTTCACAAGCCCCGACATCCCTGCCCCCACGGAGGACTTCGCGCTGCGGGACATCGAGGTCCCTCCCGCGCTCGGCGGAATGTTCTCCCACATCGTCCAAGCCGAGCGGCTCCGCGAAGTGCGCGCCTTGGTCGGCTTCACCCGGCTCGACGCGCCGGACCCCGAGGACCCGACCCTCGTCGCCCGAGCCCCCCTCTCCCGGAACCGGACGCCTGCCTGGGTCCCGGCGGGAGAAGTGCGCGGCGAGGGAATCTTCCTGCGGCTGCCCGAGCCGCTGGTCGCCGACTGGGAGCAGCGGGTCGCCGGATCCGAGGAGCTCGCCGCACATCGCGATGCCTACGCGGAGTTCCGCCGCAACCGCTACTCCGGCCGGATCCAGGAGAACGACGACCCGCTACGAGGCTGGCCCGGCGCCCGGTACATCGCCCTGCACACCCTGTCCCACCTTGTCATCCGGGCCATCTCCCTGGAATGCGGTTACTCCTCCGCCAGCCTCTCCGAACGGATCTACGCGGGGCGGTCGGGTGACCCGCGGGCCGGCATCCTGATCTACACGGCCGTTCCGGACGCGGAAGGGACCCTCGGCGGCCTCGCCTCGCTCGCCGAACCCGAGGAGTTCGTCCGCATCGTGCGCCGTGCCCTCACCGATGCCCGGCACTGCTCCTCGGACCCGCTGTGCGCCGAACGCCTGCCCCACCCTCCGCACGAGGACTTCCTGCACGGAGCCGCCTGTCACGTGTGCCTTTTCGTCTCGGAGACGACCTGCGAACGCGGCAACCGCTTCCTTGACCGCCGGTTCATCGTGCCCATCGGCGATCCGAGTCTGGTCCTCACCCAGGACGTCAAATGAGCCGTGCGGCGTTCCGGGAGGCCGCGGCCCAGGCGCGTACGGCCGTGGGAACGCAGGCGGTCAGGGCTCTCGCCGAGGGCATCGCCGAGGGGCGGACCCGAGCCGCGCTGCTTTCCCTGCGCTCGGTCCCGGGCTTCGCCGAGGCGGCGGCCGCCGTCGTGGACGCGGTCACCGCGGACCGGATACCCGCCCGTGAGGCGGCGGCCTATCTGGAGGGCCTGGCGGAGGGGCATGCGCTGCGCGCCGCCGAGCAACAGGTCTCCCTCGTCTGGAGCGGTCCTTCCTCCCACCGGGTCCCGGTCCGTTCGACCGGTCTGGCACTACTGGAACTGATCGACAAGTCCCGTCGGGAACTCCTGCTCATGTCGTACTCGGCGAAGCCCTACCCACCGCTCGTCCGGGCGCTGACCGCTGCCGCACAGCGGGCCGTGATCATCGATGTAGTGGTCGAGACGCTGGAGGGCGCGGGTAGCGCACTCGCGGGAGCAGAGCCGGCCTCGGCGTTCACGGGGGTCCCCGGCATCCGCATCTGGCATTGGCCCGTGGGTAGGCGGAGAGATCCGGGAGCCAAGACCCACGCGAAACTGGCCGTCGCCGACAGCCGAATCCTGCTGGTCACCAGCGCCAATTTCACCCAGTCCGGGGTCGATCGCAATATCGAGGCCGGAGCACTGATCCGTGGAGGGACTACCCCCTCGCGCACGGCCGAACACGTCCGGGAACTCCAACGCGAGGGCACTCTGCAGCGGTTCCACTGAAATTCAGGGGGCGGTTGAGGGAAGCGGCATGTGGATGGTGGGTTCGTCGGTGTCGGGGGTGAACTGGGTCGGGGCGGGTCAGGTCGGGTCGGTGTCGTGTGCGGGGGATCAGGCCTCCGGGAACCCGTACCCCGTCCAACTCTCGATCACCCGGTTGCGGATGTCGGCCGGGAAGGAGTTGTGGAACGAGGCGGTGAGGCCCCTGGTGGTGCCGTGGAATTGTTCGGGGAGGAGGCAGCTGGTGATGGATTTGCCGCCGTGGCCGGTGCGGTTCTCTTCTTCGATGAGGTAGGGGACCAAGGGGATGCCGGGGGCCTCGGGGTAGAGGTAGGTGCCGGTTGTGGGGTGGTGGCGGGTGGCCAGGGCCCAGGTGAGTTGGGTGATGTCGGTGATGTCTATGTCGTCGGCGACGAGGATGACCTTGGGTACCAGCCAGCCTGTGTGGCTGTTGAAGAGGACCTCGGCCACCGCGTCGGACAGTTGGCGTTCCGTCATGTGCAGTTCGGCCAGGCGACGGATGTCGATGGAGACGACGATCCAGCAGGTGGCGGCCTCGTACGAGCACCAGGCCAGGGTGATGGGGAGGCCGCTGGAGCGGAGCAGGTCCAGGCTCGCGGCCGAGATCATGGTGCCCCAGATGGTGTGGTTCTCCTCCGGGGGGACGCCCGCCACGCAGATCGGGAGGATCGGGTCGTCGCGGAACGTCACCGTCTCCACATGGAAGACCGGCTGCGGCTTGCTGTCGGCGAACGCGTAGCCGTGGTACTCGCCCATCGGGCCCTCGGGAGCCGTCTCATCAGGGCTGATGTAACCCTCCAGCACGATTTCCGCGTTGGCCGGGACGTAGAGGCCGTTCGTCTCGGTGCGCACCACCTCCACCGGGCTGCCGGTCAGCGCGCCCACGTAGCCGTCCTCGTTCACCTCGGCCGGCAGCGGCATCCCGGCCGCGGCCAGGGCCGCCGGCGGGGCGCCGAGGACCATGGCCCAGGGGGTGCGTTCGCCCCGTTCGCGCCACATCTGGTGGATCATGCCGAGGTGCTGCTGCGGCATGGCCGGGCCGACCAGGGTGTTCCGCCCGTGCAGCATGGCGCGGCTCACGGACCAGCTCGTCCAGCGCTCGTCGGGGGTGCGTACGACGTGGAAGCCGTAGGTGCCGAAGTACCGGCCGCCGTCCTGCTCGTGGAGCAGCGGCACGGGAAAACGTTCCAGGTCCACGTCGTCGCCGGTGAGGACGTTCTCCTTGCACGGGCCTGTCTCCACCACGCGCGGAACTACAGGGTCCGCCTTCATCGCGGAGATCAGTCTCTCCAGCAGTTCTCTTGGTGTGGTGTCGCGCTGGAGGCCGAAGTGGGCCGCCAGCCTCGCGTACGGGGCTGTCCGCGACGCGCTCAGCCCGGCGGGCGCGCCCAGGATCCGGCAGCCCGGAGCGCCCTCCGTCAGGGTGCTGAACAGCGGTGCGGAGCTCCTCGTGTCGTACGCGCGCCGGGTGATGGCCCCGGCCTCCAGCGTCGGGCTGATCGGCTCCCGGATGTCCACCGCGTCCCCGGTCGCCAGCAAGTCCGTTACGAAATCTCGGAAGTTCAGGGCACTGCCTCGCTGCGCCTGGCTCGGCTGGTGTGTTAGGTGCTTTTGGTGTATTTGATGCTTCATTTCTCGGCCCCTCTCTCTTCGAGTGATGCGAACGCGTCGTTGGCCGGCGGTTCTTGCCCGGTCCGGCCCATGCCCTGCCAGCGCTTGGCGTTCGGCATCTCCAGACCGAACTGGTCGAGAACCCGCGCGACGATGTGGCCGACCAAGTCGTCGATGGTCGACGGCCGGTTGTAGAACGCGGGCACCGGCGGCATCATCACCGCACCCATCCGCGCCAGCTCGTACATGTTCTTCAGGTGCACGGCCGACAACGGCGTCTCCCGCGCCACCAGAACCAGTGGGCGCCGCTCCTTGAGCGTCACGTCGGCGGCGCGCGCGATGAGGCCCTCGCCGTAACCCGTGTTGACGGCGGCCAGCGTCTTCATGCTGCACGGGACGACGATCATGCCGTCCACCTGGAACGATCCGCTGGAGATCGACGCGCCCTGGTCGTCCGGGCTGTGGTACTCCGACGCCAGCGCCCGTACGTCGCGCAGCGAGCGGCCGGTCTCCTGGGCGAGCGTCGCGCGGGCCCAGCGGCTGACGACGAGGTGGGTCTCGACGTCCAGTTCCCGCAGGGCCTCCAGCAGGCGCACTCCGATGGGCGCGCCGGTGGCTCCGGTCATCGCGACGACCAGGCGCTTCCTCATGTCGGCCTCCCTTCGTCTCATCTCGCTATCAGAGGCGGCTCGGTTCACTACACAGAGTTATTCCGTCTGCGTCCTATTTCCTCAAGCTATAGTACGTGTACGTCCTAATCAACCGCGACCGAGGTGGGAACGATGGCGATGGCGATGCCGAAGGCGCATGGGGACAGGGCCTCGGACTCTCGCTCTCTGCTCGACGCGATCGGCGGCGTCGGCCCCCTGGCCCGCCGACTGAACCAGGTGCACACCCGGCTCTGGTACGAGCAGGTGGACTCGGATCTCACCGGGCCGCAGTTCACCGTGTTGAGCCTGCTGAGCGAGCGGGGCGTCACGGATCAGGGCACGCTCGGCGCGCTCGCCCATCTCGACAAGTCGACCGCCGCCCCGCTGCTCGAACGGCTGCGCCGGCGCGGCCTGGTGGAGCTCGCCAAGGATGAGCGTGATCGGCGGCGCAAGCTCGTGAGCCTCACGGAGGAGGGGCGCGAACTGGCCGTTCGGCTGGCCCCCGCCGTCCTCGCGGTCAACGAGCAGATGCTCGCCCCGTTCTCCGACGCGGAACGGGAGCAGTTCCTGGGGCTGCTGCGCCGCGCGGTTCAGGGAGCTGAGCGTTAGCCGGGCTCGCCGCCGAATTGTTGAGGGCCATTGGGGGCTGTTGGGGGCTGGAGTCAGGCGCTTTCACCGGTGGGGTGCCGTGGCGTGTTCCCGTGCCGCAGGAGTCCTCGGCAGTGGGCCAGGAAGCCCGTAAGCGTGAGTTCGAAGGCCTGGTCTGCGCGCGCCGGGCCCGCCCTGCCCCCTTGACCGTCATGGCGGGCGTCGCCCCGTCGGCCATCAGCACCGGCGGCATCGGCGCGCCCGCCGGATACCTCCTCGCCGGCCCTCGCCCTCTTCGCTGTCGGCTGCACCACGATGACCCGGCACGTGCTCGGACTGGCCGATCGTGCACTACGACCCGCGCGAGGTACTCGCCACCGCTCGCCTGCGCCGGCTGCCGGGCCGCCCGGAGACCGCCCCCGTCCTGGCCGAGCAGGCGCTCGCGCGCTGGACCGCCCGGGCTGATGGCCATCGAACTCGAAGGCTGCACGTCGCACGCCGCGCTCGCGGTGGGGGAGGAGGACGTCGCCGGGCGGATCGCACCGGGGTACCGGGCCGACATGACGGCCCTCGCCGTCGATCCCGTCGCCGCGCCCGCCGACGAGGTGGGGGAGGCGCCCGTCACCTTGACGATGACCGGGGGACGGTCGTACACCGCGGGGGTGTGTGACATCGCCGCACCGTCCCCGGCCGTGTTATTCAAGTGCGGTGACGACTCCCCTGATACCGGACCGCCGCCCTTTCGGCGCGGTGCTGTGCGACCTCGACAACGTGATCCGCCACTACGACACGAGCCGGCTGGCGGAAAGGGAACGCGCCGCCGGGCTCGCGGAGGGCACGACCGCGAAAGTGGCCTTCGAGCCCGCGACGGACCTGCCGATGCTGCTCGGCGAGATCGGCGAGGAAGAGTGGATCGAATCCATCGCGCTCGGCCTTTCCGGGCAGGTGTCGCCGGAACTCGCTCGTGAATTGGCCACGACGCTGCTCGGTTCGCCGTTTTCGGTGGACGAGGAGGTGGTGGCCCTGCTGCGCCGCGTACGGACGCACGTACCGCTGGTCCTGGTCACGAACGCGACGACGCGGCTGGAGGACGACCTGTTGACCATGGGGCTGGACGACCTCGCGGACCACGTCGTCAGCAGCGCCCGCGTGAGGCTCGTGAAGCCGGATCGCGAGATCTACGAGCTCGCCGCGGCGCGAGCGGGCGTCGCCGTGGAGCGGTGCCTTTTCGTCGACGACCGGCTGGAGAACGTGGAGGCCGCGGTCGCCCTCGGAATGACCGGCGTGCATTTCCGCGAATCGGCGGATCTGCGGGCGGCGGTGGGCGGATTGCTGGGGGACTGAGCCGGCCGGACGGAGGTATGGCGGTTCGGGGCTCGGGGGCTCGGGGGCTCGCGCGGCTCGGAGGCACGTGGCCGAGGGCGGGGTGGACCGCATCGGAGCAGAAGATCGGATACGCAGGCTTCCCCCGACGATCATGAATCCGCATACTTCGGAAAGGGAAGCCCGAACTCCTCTTACCGCCGCGGACGTTGCCCGCTCGCACCACAGGAGAAGCGCGTGTCTGATGCACAACCCGATGTCGCCACCGAATCCGTCGGCGTCGCCGTCGCCGTCGACGGTTACCCCGGCTCGCCGAGCGTACGAGCCGGGGAGACCCTGCGGCTGCACGTATCGACGCGCGCTGAACAATTCAGGGCCGACTTCTTCCGTTGCGGCGCCTCCGTTCGCCATATGGGTGCGATGCACGGGACAGGCCGCTATGCGCCTCCTCGCGGGCAGGACGACGACTGGGGGTGGCCCGGCCATGACTTCGACATACCGGAGGAGTGGCCGTCGGGGGTGTACGTCGTGGTGCTGAGGCCGTACGACGGCGGTTCGAGCGCGGAAAGTCCGTACACCGATACCCCTCCCTCAGCCGAGGAACTCGACGCCCGCCACTCCCGCCTGCTGTTCGTCGTCACGGCCCGCGAGCCCGCCCGTGCCACGAACATCCTCTACAAAGTCCCGGTCTTCACTTACCACGCGTACAACATCAGCGGCGGCGGCAGCCTGTACGGGCCGGTCGACCCCGACGACCCCGCCCCGCACACCGGCACCGTGACCGTCTCCCTGCGGCGTCCTGGCGGCGGGATCGGCGGACCGGTCAAGGGGCGTCCGGACCCCCATGACCCGCGGACGCCGCGCCAGACCTTCGCGCACTGGGACGCCCCCTTCATCGCCTGGCTCGAAGGGGCGGGAGTCACCGCCGACTACTGCACCGACCTCGACCTGCACGAGTCGCCCGGTATCTCCGACCGCTACCAGCTGCTGATATCCGTCGGACACGACGAGTACTGGAGCGCGCGCGTCCGCGACAACGTCACCGCCTTCCGCGACCGGGGCGGCAACATCGCGCTGTTCGGGGCGAATACGTGCTGGTGGCGGGTGGAGGTGTCGGACGGCGGTACAGCCGTACGGTGCGCCAAGTACCCGCCGGGTGTCCCGCGCGGGGCCGACGTCGACCAGATGCGCGGCGCGCCGGACCACTGGTGGGAGACGGAACCCGAGAACACCCTGACCGGTGTCAGCTACCGCAACGCGGGCGGGCACTGGGAAGGCCCCCGGGCGCCACTGGGCTTCACGGTCCAGGGCACCGACCACAAGATATTCGCGGACACCGATCTGCATGACGGGGACGTTCTCGGGGCGGAGCACCGCCTGGTGGGATATGAATGCGACGGTGCTGCGTATATACGCGACGGCCTCGGGCGGGCCGTGGCGACCGGCAAGGACGGCACCCCCGCCGACTTCGCCATCCTCGGCGTCGCCGACCTCCCCCAGGAACCGGCCGCCGGCTGGCACAGCGCCGCCCGCGAGGACCCCGCCCCGGAACGCGCCGCCACGTTCGGGCTCTACACCCAGGGCGGCACGGTCTTCACGGCGGCCACCACGGACTGGCCGCGCGTCCTGCCGCTCGACGCGCGGGTGCGCGCCATCACCGGCAACGTGATCACCTTGCTGTCCTGAAGGCTGCCGAGGGACAGGAGTCAGCGGTGGCAGGGCGGGTCGTAGGAAAGCTGCGGAAGGTACTGCTTCCACTGCTGCCGGGAGGGGGAACCGGCGTACGCGCAGATGCGCTTCGCGGCGCTGCCGGCGTCCATCGACCACAACCGCACCGTGTGATCGGCCGAGGCGCTGACGAGCGTGCGTCCGTCCGGGCTGAAAGCGACCGCGTTGACGGTGTTGGTGTGGCCGGTGAGCGGGGCTCCGGACTGTGCCGATTTCGACGTGTTCCACAGCCGGACCGTCCTGTCGGCGCTGCCGCTGGCGAGACGCCCGTCCCGGCTGAACGCGACCGATTCGACGGCGTCGAAGTGGCCGGTGATGGGACCGTCGACGCGAGTGGGGTGAGCAGGGTCGGCCACGCCCCAGAGCCGTAACGACCTGTCCACGCTGCCGCTGGCGAGCGTGCGTCCGTCCGGTCCGAACGCCACGGTGTTGACGTAGGCGTCGGTGTGCCCGACGAGAGGCCGGCCGCGGCCGGGTCGGGTGGGCCCGGACATATCCCACAGCCATGCCTTCCAATCGGCGCTCGAACAGGCCAGTTCGCGACCGTCCGGACTGAATGCCACGGAGCTGACGGCGTCTTCGGGCCCGGTGAGGGGGCTGCCGAGACCGGTGGGGCGGGTCGGGTCGGATACGTCCCACAGCCGTACGGTCTTGTCGTCTCCGGCAGTGGCGAGGGTGCGTCCGTGCGGGCTGAACGCCACCGTCCTGACGGCTTCGCCTCCGGGGCCGGACGCGTCGAGCCGGACGGGATCGCCCCGGCGGCCGGTCAGGTCCCATAGCCACGCCCTGCCGTCGCGGCCGACCGCGGCGAGCGCGTGTGCGTCGGCGCTGAACGCGACCGAGGCGACGCCGCCCGTATGGCCGTCGAGATCGCCGGTCGGGGCGGGGCGGGCCGGGTCGGCCACGTTCCACAGCCGTATCGCACCGTCATCTCCAGCAGTGGCGAGGGTGTGCCCGACCAGGGTGAACGCGATGGTGTTGACGGCACCGGTGTGCACGGTCAGCACCGTGTTCGGCAGATTCCACAGCCGCACCGCCCCATCGGTGCCGGCGGTGGCCAGCGTGTGCCCGTCGCGGTTGAACGCGACCCCGTTGATGGTGTTGGTGTGGCCGGTGAGGGGTGTGCCGAGCTGGGTGGGGTGGGCCGGGTCGGCGACGTCCCACAGCCGTGCCGCTTGATCGAACCCGACGCTGACCAGCGTCTGACCGTCCGGGCCGAACGCGACCGAACTGATGGCGTTGGTATGGCCGGTGAGGGGGTCGCCGAGGCTGGTGGGGTGGGCCGGGTCGGCAACATCCCAGAGCCGCACCGTGCCATCGCCGCTGCCGCTCGCCAGCGTGTGCCCGACCGGCCTGAACGCGACCGAGGTCACGGGGGCGCGGTGGCCGGTGAGGGGCTCGCCGAGACTGGCTGGGCGGGCCGGGTCGGATACGTCCCACAGCCGCACCGTGTGGTCGCCCCGGCCGTCGGCCAATGTGTGTCCGTCCGGGCTGAACGCGACCGAGAAGACGACGCCGGTATGGTCGGCGAGGGGGTCACCGAGGCTGGTGGGGCGGGCGGGGTCCGCTATGTCCCACAGCCGCACCGTGTTGTCCACGCTGCCGGTGGCCATCGTGTGCTCGTCCGGGCTGAAGGCGATCGCCCTGACGTCATGGGTGTGGCCGGTGAGGGGGGCGCCGAGGCTGGTGGGGTGGGCCGCGTCGGACATGTCCCACAGCCGTATGGTCTTGTCGAGACTGCCGGTGGCGAGGACACGTCCGTCCCGGCTGAACGCCACGGCCCTGATCGCTTTGGAATGGGCCTTCAAGGGTTTGCCGAGGTCGGTGGGGTGGGCCTTGTCGGCCACGTTCCACAGTCGCACTGTCCCGTTTCCGCGGCCGCTCGCCAGCGTGCGCCCGTTCGGGCTGAACGCCACCGCGTTGACCGCGCCTGCCTTGTCGGCCAGGGCGGTCGACAGCGGAGTATTCGCGTCGCTCAGCAGCCGTGTGTACGCGTCGGCCGTGGGCTTGCGCCGGTAGGCGGTGAGGTCGAGTTGCGCCGCGAGCGACGGGTCGGTCTCGCGGAGGCTGTCGGCTTCCGCCCTGAGCTGGTTGAGGATGGCGATGTTGCGTTGGTCCTGCGCGGCGGAGCGCTCCACGAACGCGTACGCCGCCGCGCCCGTGGCGAGCAGGGCCAGGACGGACAGGACGGCGATCACGGTGCGCCGTACCCGCGCGGCGCGGCGGTGCTGGCGGAGGGAGGCGGCGAGGAAGAGGGTCGCGGTGGTGCTGGGGCCGTCGGCGGGCGCGGCGTCGGCCCATTGGCCGGCCGATTCCAGTCGGCTGCCCCGGTAGAGCAGCCCGGCGTCGCGGTCCGCGCGCCGCCACCCGGCGGCGGCGTCTTCCAACTCCTGGCGGACGATATTGCCCGGCCGGTCGGCGTCGATCCACTGGCGCAGCCGGGGCCAGGCGCGCAGCAGGGCCTCGTGGGTGAGGGTCACCTGGTCCGCGCCGCGCGTCAGCAGGCGGGCCTGGGTGAAGGACGCGATCACCTCGGCTGCCCGGTCGGGGGCGCGGCTGTGGGCGAGCAGGGTCTCGTACGGCATCGGGCGGCGGACGTCCTCGGTCCCCTCGCCGATCTTGACGAGGCTCAGGAGCAGACGGCGGGCCGTTTGCCGGCCGGGCTCGTCGAGGCGGTCGTAGAGCTGGTCGGCGGTGTTGGCGAGCGCGTGGGCGATGCCGCCGGTGCTCTGGTAGCCGTCGACGGTGAGGACGGTGCCGTGCCGCTGTTGCCAGGTCGCGCGTAGCGCGTGGGCCAGCAGCGGCAGCCGCTCGGCCGCGTACCGGCCGCCGCCCGCGCCCGTGCCCCCGCCCGCTCCGGAGGCGTCGGCCGCCGTGGGCCCGGTCAGGGCGGTGAGGTCGCGTAACAACACCTCGATCAGGCCCGGTTCGACCTCCAGGCCCACGGCGCGGGCCGGGTACAGGATCGCCTCGCGCACGCCGGACTCGGTCATGGGCCCGATGAACAGCTGCCGGTCCTGGAGGGCGGCTTGCAGCTGGGGGTGGGCGGCGCACTGCGTGTAGAAGTCCGACCGCAGGCCGAGCACGACGAGTCCGGCGGGTCCTTCGCCCGGCGTGGCGTCGGCGTCGGCGATGGCGGTGAGTATGTCCAGGAACCGGCGCAGCGTCGGCGGCTCCGCGCGGAGGGTGAAGAGCTCTTCGAGCTGGTCGACCACGATGACGCAGCGAGGGGCTTGAGGGTTCTCGCCCTGCTGCCGCAGGAGGGCGGCGCGCAGGACCGCCGCGGTGTACTCCGCTCCGAACGCCATGGCCTGGGCCATGTAGTGCGCGGGCGCCCCGGTGATATGCGCGAGCTGTTCGGCGAGCGCCGTCAGCGGGGCGGCCGTGGGGCTGAAGACCGCGCACGGCCACCGCGCCGAACCGGACAGTCGGCCGTCGGCGACGGCGGGCAGGAGGCCCGCCCGGAGCAGGGAGGACTTGCCGGTGCCCGACGGCGCGACGAGGATCTGCGGTCCGCCCTCGCGCGTCTGCCGGTCGAGTCGGTCCAGCAGGGCGGCGACCAGTTGGCCGCGCCCGAAGAACCAGTCGGCCTGCTCGGCCCCGAAGGCCACCAGGCCCGGGTACGGGCATACGTGCGCACCGACGGAAGGCACAGCCCGTCGGGCGCCGCGTACACCGTCCACGAAGTGCAGGTGCAGATCCCGCTCCGTGACGGTGATGTACTGGTCTCCGACGGCCTGATAGATCCGCGCTTGCTGCGAGGCGTGGGCGTGGAGGTGCGGGCCTTCCTCGTCGTGCGGGCGCTCTCCGGAACCGGACGGGGTGCTCATCGCTCGGTGATGTGCTGGTCCCGGCCCGCCTGGTAGACGCGCCCGTGCCCGGAGGCGGAGGCCTTCATGACGAGCGACTCGACGCGGGCCTGCTCAGGGGCGGGTAGCGCCGGGGTGAGCTCGTCGTCCAGCAGGGTCCGCAGCTCCTGGGCGAGTCGCGGGTCGGCCCGCAGCAGCCGCTCCAGCCGGACCTGCCAGTCCGAGACCAGTGCCCCCTCGCCCTCCGCGTCGTGCGCCTGCCGCGCGGCCAGCACCTGGGGGCGGACCTGGGCGAGCGCCGCGTCCACCTCCTCGGCCTCCTCCGGCCGCACCCGCCGCCACCACGCGACGACGCCGCTCCGAGCGGCCTGCCACGCATCCGTGGCCATCGCCCCCACCACGGCCGTCCCGGCCGCCAACACCAGCGCGTCCATCCCCGCCCCCTTGCACTCACGTGCGTGCCGACGTCAACTACCGTACGCATTAGGGGTATTGGATGTCAGTGCTGCGGAAGGTCGATACCGGGGCCGTCCACAGCTCCCTGCAAGTGGCAGTTGCTACCCACAGGGGTGGTTTGGGGGGTGCGCGCGTCTATAGGGGAGCGGGTACGGGCACGGTTTCGCCGTCGCTGTTTCCCGTACGCATCCCTGGGAGTCGCTTGTGTTCGACGGTATCCGTGTCCCGCGCTCGTATCCGAAGGTTCGCGCTGTGGCGTCGGCTCTGGCTGTTGTCGGGCTGGCCTGTGTGGCGCTCGCGCCGGGTAGTGCGTCGGCGAAGGTGGGGGATCGCAATGGGACGATCAAGCTGGGGTATGCGAAGGGGTATTGCCTGGCGAATAAGACGGATACACCGCAGGTCAGTGTCGCCGGGTGTAATGGTAAGCGGAACCAGGCGTGGCTGGTGTCGGCCGTCGGCAGTCGCAATGGGACGATCAAGCTGGGGTACGCGCAGTCGTACTGTCTCCAGGGCGACAAGGGCACGGGCAAGGTCCACACCGCCGCGTGCAACGGCAAGCAGAACCAGGCGTGGCTGGTGTCGGCGTCCGGCACGCCCAACGGGACGATCAAGCTGGGGTATGCCCAGGGGTACTGCCTGACCAATGACAAGGGCACGTCGAAGGCCCGGCTCGGTTCGTGCGACGGTACGCAGAGTCAGGCGTGGCTGGTGTCCTGAACGTGGCGGTGCGCCGCGACCATCAGG